>NZ_JAZBJZ010000008.1:0-88169 GCF_036349135.1 Tumidithrix elongata BACA0141 | reverse complement strand
CGAAGTATTCTTTGCTTCATCAGACCCCGTTGCATTTCATCCTTGAATTGGCCTTATCTGCGATCTATCGAGGCAAGATTTGATTTTAATGTTGCCCAAACGCGATCGCAGGCAACTGTAACGAAAATCGTGGGAAATTCACAGGATGTCCTCAGAAATTTGCCGCTCAACACATTCGATCTGGCTTACATTGACGGTTCGCATCTAGCTGTCGATGTTTTGACCGATGCGGTTTTAACTTGGGGCTTGGTAAAGGTTGGAGGCACAATTATTTTTGATGACTATGACTACAATTTTGCACAAACACCCGAGCAAAACACAGGAATTGCGGTGGATGCGTTTGTCAATTGCTTTTGCCATAAGGTGAAGCTCATTCATAAGGCAAACCAAGTGATTTTGGAAAAAATTGCAGCTTAGATCCAATTGCCGCATAAATTGATTTGGCAATAGCCCTCAAGAAATGCGAAATTAGAAGAGCAAATCTGGTTTTCTCAATCATGCAGCAACTACTCTACTTAGAAATTCCGACGCCAAATACCGAAGCAGTGCGGGCATGGCTGCGTCAAGCGTATTTGCCGCCCGTCGGCAAAAAAACAGGTACTGCTGATGGGTTTACCCTAAAGTTTGACTCCAAGCCTGACAACCCAGCCCTTCAAAACGCCCCCGACGATCTGTGCGCCTTTGTCTGGACGTTGCAACGCACGACCTATTTAAAAGTATTTCGCTGGTCATCGCCGCAAGCCCCCATACCCCAAACCCAAATAAAAGCCGAGAAGCAGGTTTTAGCGGATCTTACCCAGCAAATTCGCAGCAAGTTCCCCTATGAATATCCCCAACTTCCTGCGATCGCTTCAGGGGAGTCGATCTTTCAGGCATTGGCTGAGAAATATCCCCTGACGGTCAAATATTTTCAACGCATTCCCAATGGTGAATACGATCTGAATCGCGTCTACTGGTGGGAAAAACGTTGGCGTGAAAGTGTCAAAAATCCCCTAGCCCCCAAGCAAGTAGTCTTTGACAAGCAATCGAGCAATCAAAATGGAACGCAACAGAGTTTAGAGAATATAGCTTTAGATTCTACTTCAAATCTAAAATCAACCCCAAAATACGATCTAATCTATCTAGGTGGTGCTTTGGGTGTGCTTCACGCTGCCATGATGGCAAAACTGGGCTATCGCGTCTGTCTGATCGAACGCCTGCCCTTTGGTCGCATGAACCGCGAATGGAATATCTCTAGAGCCGAGTTTGAAGGTCTTGTGGAATTCGGTCTATTTACCCAAGCTGAATTTGAAAGTATCATCACCTGCGAGTACGTGGATGGGTTCAACAAGTTCTTTGACGGGAATAACCCGCCTCACTTAAAGGCACAAGTCCTGCATACGCCTACCGTTCTGAATGTGGCGCTGGACTCTGGCAAATTGCTACGAATTTGTGGTGAGAAATTACTGGCTTTTGGTGGTGAAATCATCGACCAAACTGAGTTTGAGCAAGTAATTGTAGAAAAGGATTCCGTTACCATAATGGTGAAGTCTTTAGCAGAGGGAGAGCATGGAAGTTCCAAGGCGATCGCAGGACGATTAGTCATTGATGCCATGGGTTCTGCTAGTGCGATCGCGCAACAAATCAATGCGGGTAAAGCCTTTGATAGCGTCTGCCCTACGGTGGGTGCAGTGGTGGAAGGCTTCGATCGCGGCGTGTGGGACTATACCTATGGCGATGTCCTCTTTAGTCATGGCGATATTTCTAGAGGTCGGCAACTGATTTGGGAACTCTTTCCCGGTGTGGGTGAAGAAATGGCGATTTATCTGTTTCACTATCATCAAGTCCATCCTGAAAATCCCGGTTCTCTCTTGGATATGTATGAGGACTTTTTTGCGATTTTGCCTGAATATCGCCGCTGCGATATGGATAAGTTGGTGTTCAAAAAAGCCACCTTTGGCTATATTCCCGGTCACTTTAGTTTAACCGCGCGATCGCGTCTATCGGCATTCGATCGCTTACTTGCCATTGGCGATGCGGCGGCTTTGCAGTCCCCTCTCGTCTTCACGGGCTTTGGCTCTCTGGTGCGCAATCTGCCCCGTCTCACGATTTTGCTAGATACTGCGCTCAAACACGATCTACTCGCTGCTGACGATTTAGAACAAATCTCTGCCTATCAAAGCAATGTGGCGGTAACTTGGCTATTCTCTAAGGGCATGATGGTTCCCACGGGCGTACATTTACCTCCAGAGCGGGTGAATTCCATGCTAAATACCTTCTTTGGCCTGCTTGCCGAGCAACCACCCAATGTCAGCGATCGCTTTATCAAAGATCGCCTCGGTTGGCTGATGTTTAATCGTCTTGCGATCTCGGCGGCACTCAAAAACCCCAAACTCGTGCTTTGGATCTGGGAGATGGCTGGCTCAAAGGACATGCTGCGCTGGCTCAAGAGTTACGGGTCATTTACGCAAGGCGCGATCGCCAATGCTCTGTTTGCAAGTTGGCTACCCAAAACGCTCACCAAGGCACAATCGTGGCTAGAACCCAAATATCCCCGCCTTTGGCTGCGTCTACTCAGTTGGAGCTACGCCCTCAACTATTCGATTGGTAATCCGATTGTTAAGGGTCAACTGAAATGACAATCAGTAATTCCGACACAACATCAAGGTCGCGTCAAATTAGTACGTAGAAAACCGATTTGGATATTGAAAGTTATACGCCAAGAGAGATCCCCGACTTTTTTTGATTCACGCCAAAAGGATCTTCAATTTTGCCAAAAAAGTCGGGGATCTAAGACCTTGCTGGGGATATGTCATGATTAGATTGCATTCAACTTCTCAATCAACATATGGATTTAAGTTTATTCGCATTGCCATCTCTGGTTACGCTGTTAGCAGTAGTGCTCTATTATGGATTGGGCATTGGTGTTGGTATTGCTCGTGCTAAATATAAAGTGCCAGCCCCCCAAATTACAGGCGATGAGAACTTTGAGCGCACCTTTAGAGTTCATCAAAATACCCTCGAGCAACTAGCAATCTTTTTGCCTGTCCTATGGCTGTTTAGCTTTTATATAAGTCCAATATGGGGCGCAGCGATCGGAGGAATTTGGATTCTAGGTCGCATTGTCTATGCTTGGGGTTATTACGCAGCAGCGGAAAAAAGATCCTTGGGCTTTGCCATCTCTTCTCTCGCCACCCTTGCTTTGATAATTGGTTCGGGCATAGGTATCGTCAGTAAGATTCTGTTTCGTTAGAGCCTCTAAAAGCGATAGTTCTTATTCCCAAGCCAGAGTCTAATTGGAACGGCACGACCTTCAGCATTGACTTTGATTTCAACGAAACTGGTTTTGTTGAAGCTGGCTTGGGAAGCCTCTTGATTGACGCGATCGCGTAATTCTTCAGGCATAAAATAGATTTCCAGACCGTATTCAACCGAAGCGTACTTTGTTCTACCTCTGATCGCAACTTGGCTAGGGGGTAGGGTTTCAGGACGGAAAGTACCACGATTAGAATTTCCAGTCATGGGTTTAATCGCAATCGGTTGCCAAGGTTTAGGTGGTACTGCGATCGCGCCATTAGCATTAGGAGCCTGCATAATCACATAAAAGTTGGTATTGTCTTGCGGGTAATCTCCATAGGCTTGCTTGGGCAAATCCTTCCATCCTGGCAGCTTTTTCAGCGTATCCATTCTTGAGATATCGTAGCTGAGGCTTTGAGAATAGCCGCGCATGACATCATAGGGATCGACAGGCGCAGTTTGAAGAACGACGGTTTTGCCAGTTTGTTCGGTTAATAATGGTGGAATCGCGATCGATATCACCAATAGAGATTGAAGTGCTAAGGGAACCCAAAATCGCCAACCTTTTAACTTTTTTGGGGGTTGTTGTGTAGGATGGTTCTCTTCGGGATAGTTTCCACCACTGGTTTCAGGAGAAAGGGGAATGCTAGTCATGGTCTTTCCTCAAAAGAACTGGGTAGGATTGCTTGAGATGAACTTGCAGAACCAACGGCGAGCAGTTTGAGATGGCGCTCAAACCAAAGTCCCGCTAAGATTACGGCTGTACCGCAGAGAGCGAAGATAAAGGACTTCAATAACAGCCCTGTATCGTACTCAAAAAGTCGGCTGACAACCTGTAGGACAATCAGGAAAATTCCTGCCCAAAATGGAATTCGCTGCGATTTTTCTAAGGAGATGCGAATCAATCCCATCGAAATCAGGAATAGCAATACGTTGTAGGTAAATGTGGCAATTTCGGGAATTGGGGTTAGGCTTCCGTGCCAGAGAACGATCGCGATCTCCACCACCATAAAGCCACCCACGATCTTGGTTACAACACCTCTTGCGGAATCCTGTAAAAGCCGCCACCAAGCAAATGTAGCAATACTTCCGAATAGCAGTAGATTCACCAAACTAGACCATTCTGTAAAGGGATGGGATTCCACAAAAACGATATCTTGGCTGCGCCAACTCCAAGCTCCCCAAAAAGATTGAAAGTAACAGATTGCGCTCAAGAGGACTAGGGAAAACCCATGGGCTAGATGGGCAAAAGCGGGACTCGATCGCGGCAGAATGCGTTCTGAGAGGAATCGCTGCCGCCACAGAAAGTCGTCATAGGCCCATAAAATTGCTGGAGGAAAGGTCAGCGCGATCGCCCAAATCACCTGTCCTGGAACGACAAAATTATTCAAACCATACACGCTGCGGAGCAAGCCTATAACTGTCGCAAGTAACGCAAATAAAAAGATAGAACGCGATCGACACCAATAAGCCAGTGGGATAAATAGAAAGGCAGCCGCAATCGGCATATATTCCCGAATTGTCCAGACCAGAAAGTTCCCTTCTCGAATCGATAAACTATTCAAGTACACCACCACAGTGAGCACAATCGCAAGAATACCGATCGCGCGCGATCGACACCAGTAAGCCAGTGGGACGAGTACGAAGACCGCGATCGCTAACATCTGTTGCGCGATCAGTTTCACCAAAACATCTTCATCCGTAGCTAGTCTGCTCCAGTGATTTCCCCAATGGAACAGATAGCCTAAACCAATCAGCAGAATTGCCATAATCCCGAGGGGTGTAAACCGCAATCCATAGGCCATTGCCAGCACACCAAAGCCCCAGAGAAAGAAAAGTCCGTACAGTTCGCCATTGATGTGGAAAATCTGTCCCATCAAGGCAATATTTGCACCTAAAATCAGCGCTCCTAAAATTAAGAACCCCTGTCCGAGTCGCTGCCAGCGTGTAGTTCTCTGCCAGAGATGAAACCCCAACCAATTAAAGCCGATTAAGGCGCTGAGCAATAAAATTGCGCGAAATTCCCGTGACATCTCCTGCCAATTGGAAGCTACGAATGCGATCGCTCCCAGCCCAAGTAAAATGCTACCCAGCCCGATCAGAATCATCGTAAATCGGCTAGAAGCATTGGCATCTAGGGCATTAAACCCATAGCGTTCTGCGAGTTGCTGATATTGCTCTGGTGCGATCAAGGCTTCTGCCTGCCAGCGATCGGCTTCTTGGCGTAACTGCCGTCGAAATTTCTCTGTGAGCATAAATTTGCCCCTGACTGTTAAATATAATCAGGACTATGCCATAAGACTGAGTTAGAATACTCGCTCGTTTGTGACACTGTTCTAACTGGCACATCATCTAAGCAATAAGTATGTACCACTTCATTGCTCACTGGTATTTCAACGCTCCGATTGAGCACGTATGGAAAGAAATTGAGGACACCTCAAATATCTCTGGATGGTTACGGGATTTTCGCAAGGTTACACCACGCAGTGTACAAAAAGAGGAGCGTCGCAGCGTCGATATTGATGTTGAGTACCGTGGCGATCTTCCCTATACCTTTCGCTTTTCGATGCGGGTTATCAAGGTAGAGCCTCCTCACCTGCTAGAACTGGAAGCAACAGGCAACTTGATCGGTCGAGGGAAATGGGTCTTGAGATCGCAAGACCAAGGTAAAGCCGCCACATATTTTTGGGATGTGACAGTTGCCAACCCCTTTTTTGCTCTATTTGTCAAATTCCCTTGGTTCAAAGCCATCACTGAGAGGAACCATAATGCCACAATGGATAGAGCCTATCAGGCGCTAAAACAAAAGTTATAGGCTTAGCTAAAAACGCTCTTACGCTTTTAAAAATAACCTTCCTAGACTTTCCGATGCCTTATGCAAACCAACGCTGAACAAAATTGTGGTTTTTACGTCTAAAGGAAACGAATAGCATCAAGCAAAAGCTCCGTCCCATAAATTGTGGGGCATCTTTTGATTTTGATTGCAGTCAGTAGGAAGGTTAGACAATTATGGGCGATCGCAGGCGAATCCCCACAAAGCTTCCAAACAACGCAAACGCGATCCAGAGCCAGCCATGCAGACTACCAGAAGCAATCCCACCAAAGAATGCGTTGACATTGCAACCAAAGCTTAGAAAAGCACCGTAGCCCATTAGCAAACCACCGATCAGAGCAAAGACAATTGCTGAAACTGACCCAATTGCTTTGGGAACGAACTTCCCTGCGATCGCTGCTGCCAAGAGCGCACCAAGAATAATCCCCAAATTGGTGACAGAGGTCGCATCCGCAAACACGCTTTGATTTAGGGCAGCTTGCGCAAATTCCCCTTGCCAAAATTGGCTCGTTGTAGCGTTCCATCCAACGAACTTGGCAATATGGGCTGACCAGAGCGCAAATCCCCATGTAATTCGCCAAGGTTGACCAGATAATATCAATACAAGCCAGTTCAGAATAGCCAAAGCGATCGCGCCAAAAAACAGTTTCTTCTGGGTGCGAAGTGCTGACCAAATAGGCTGTCTGTTGAGTTCTGTGGATTTGGAACGCCTCCATCCATAGAGCAGAGCGATCGCAACGATCGCCAAGCCTAGCTGTACCAGCAATCCTAACTGCCAACCAAAAACTTCATTCAAGGCGATCGCTTGCCCACTGGGTAGCCATGTCCACCACGAACGGGTGAGGCTAGCGGCAAAAGCACCCATTCCAAAGGTGGCTAGGGTAAACAGCATGGTTGTACTGCCTGCCCCAACTGTATAGAGCGTCCCGCAACCGCAACCCGTGGCAAACTGCATCCCAATCCCAAATAGAAACGCACCAAAGGAAACAGAGCCACCTAGGGGTGCGATCGCACCACTGACATCCTGCTCAAAAACTGAACCTGCCGCCAAGGTGGGTGCAAACAGAATGGCGGCGATCGCAATCGCTAAAAACTGGGCATACATCCCGATTGGATCGCGCTCGACAAGAACTTTGCGATATGCCCCTGTAAAGCTAAACTTTGCCGCATAGAGCGTTAAACCCAACAGCCCACCAACAATAAACAAAGCACTCTGCCGCCAGCCAAATTGACTGAGGGCGATCGCACCAACGATGAAAATTAAGAGCGCGATCGCGGTAATTCGCTGCTGCAATTTTGGGCGCAGAAACCATGCTTCAAACCCAGCAGTAGGTTGAATGGAATTCGCCATATTTTAAGTAGTCCGTGGATTTTTAGGTGGCTGGGTTGGTTTGGGTTTTGACGGTTCGCAAGCAATCTGATTCAAGTCAGTAGTGGGGATAAGTATAGGAAAGATTAAAGAACTTGCAAGAGATGCAAGAAAAATAACAATGGAAATTTTCATAAAATATGATGAGTTTATTAGCTAGGAAAAAGATGGATTGCTAGGGCGAAACCTTTTGGAAGAGAGCTTTTACTCGGCAATAAATTCTCCTCCTATAGATTTCGCCCACTAATTTGATGAACTTTTGCTTCCAAGCAAAGAAGCTATTTATCCCAATCAAAGTTCTCAAAACTCTAAATGATTGTGCTATTTAGAATGTTGATTTAACCTATCCAAAATTAGGTAGAACGCTCGGGCCCTGTTTCCACTGGAAGACCACTCTGGCTATACTCAGTGAACGATCCTTCATAAACCCGTACTTTGGGATAACCCAATAGATGCTTGAGCACAACATACTGCAGGGTTGCCTCGCGTCCAGTCGTGCAAGTGACAATAATATCTTTCGATTTGTCGATCTTGCGATCTGTCAAAATCTTTTGGATGTCGCTGAGGGGTTTTAGTTTGTGAGGATTCTCTTTATCTGCATAGGTAAACGTTACCCAAGGAATATTCTTAGCTCCGGGAATATGGCCATCGCGGGCAAAAATTCCTTCTTCTCCACGAAAAGCTTTAGGTGGACGAGGGTCTAAAAATACAACATTAGGCTTGCCAATGAGTTCTTTTACCTGATCGAGATTGACACGAATGGACTTATTGTCCTTCAAGGTGAGGTTGCCTATTTCGTATTTAGGAAATTCTTGGGTTACTTTTTCTTTAGCCTCTATATATCCTGTCAAGCCGCCATCTAGGACTGCAACGGGTTGACGTAGACCTACACGTTCAAGGAGGTAAGCGATCTGTGTTGCGCCCAAGACATCTCTACCATCTGAATAAATCAAGACTTGAGTATTATCGGTTACACCTGCTTTCTCTAGCAATGTCTCTAGCTTTTCTGGCTCAAAATATTGCACGGGTAAACCCTTTTTGGGACCGCGCACAAGATTATCGGCAAAGTTGACAGCATTAGGAACGTGGGCTTTGAAATAGTCCACTGGGTTTAGTCGTACATCCAGAATTCTAAGATTTGGATCGTTGCTACGATCGCGCACCCATGAAGGAGGCACAAATGAAATTTTAGTTCCCGAATTTTGTGCTGCAAGAGGAGAGAAATTAAATGCTGCGATCGCTACAAAACAAGCGATTACCGAAGCAAGCAAAACTAAAGGCTTTAGCCTAGAAGACTTTTTCCAGATAGATTTTCTTTTCATGACTAGCGTTTGATTGGGGATAATGATGATTTGGATCTGAACAAACTCTGAAGTGCGGAAAGAAGCATTGAATCAGTTCAATACTTTCGATAGATCAATATCTACTATATCTACATGGTATTACCGTAGATTAATAAAAAGATCGCACATTCTTTCACAAATTGCAATCAATAACCCGCAAACAATGGCAAGCGATCGTCCCATTCGCTCAAGTGGTAAATTAGGGCTAAGGAATGTAGCGAATTATAAAAAAATAATTTCTATCTCAGTTACCAAGGTGTCATTGCTCTTACATCTACCAATCCTATAGTGGAACTTTAAAAGATATCATTCCATCAGAAAGAATTAGGAACTGGAGGCTTATCTGAATCGCATAAAGTTATCAAGATCGTCGAATTGTGATACGGCAAAATCATCTTATCGTTCGGTAACACTTTAAGCACGCTACAAACCAGAACTGGAGGAAACGTGGAATTAATTCAAGAATTCTTTACATCGGGGGGATTTATCCCCCACGGGCATTGTTATTTATGGAAAACAGAACTCGTATGGTTGCATCTTTTATCAGATCTACTGATTGCGATCGCTTATTACTCAATTCCAATCTCGTTAATTTACTTTGTCCGCAAACGTGAAGATTTACCCTTTCGTTGGATATTTTTACTGTTTGGCGTATTCATTATTCTTTGTGGCACGACCCACGTAATGGAAATATGGACGCTGTGGCATCCTACTTACTGGGTCTCAGGCACAATCAAAACACTTACCGCGATCGTTTCTGTTTTTACCGCCGCTAGTCTCATCCCCCTTCTTCCTAAAGTGCTAGCAATGCCCACACTTTCCGAATTGGAAGCGATCAATATCGCGTTAGCCAAAGAGATTGCCGAACGCAAAGAAGTGGAGCTGGAACTATCTCACAATCTCGATCTGAGAGAGGCAATTTATAATGAAGCGACAGATGCTCTGTTTCTAGTTGATACGACGACCCTTCTGATTATCGATTGCAATCCTTGTGCTGTAGAGATGTTTGAAGTAAATAGTAAAGAAGAACTCATCGGTATTGAGGGGCAGGCGTTACAAAAACGGCAATTTAGCGATCGCGAACTAACAGCAATTCTCGAGGACATCAGTAACAAAGGTTTCTGGAGGGGCGATATAGAATATGTCACGAAAAAAGGGAAGCATTTCTGGGGCAATTTGGCAGCCAAGCACATCAATGTTGCAGGTCAAGACATGAATCTCGTTCGTGTTAAGAATATCAACGATCGCAAATTGGCAGAACAGGAAGCCCAAGAAGGCAAAAGAATTCTCGATGCCCTGATGGAGTATATTCCTGATGGCATCACAATTGCTGATGCCCCCGATGTCAATATTCGGCGTGTAAGCAAGTATGGCGAACAATTGACTGGGCGATCGCGCGAAGTTCTCGAAGATATCCCAGCAGATCGGCACGTTCAAGAATGGGGAATCTTTCGTATCGATGGCATCACACCAGCAACCAATGAAGAACTACCTTTGACCCGTGCAGTTCAGAAAGGAGAAAATGTAATAGACGAGGAATGGGTGCTCCAGAAACCCGATGGCAGCCAAATCGTAATTTTATGCAATGCAGGACCAATTCGAGATGAAGAGAATGCGGTTACGGGTGGCGTGATTGCTTGGCGCGATATCACCGATCGCAAACGGGTTGAGGAATACATCAACAATCTCAACATCGAACTAGAAGCCAGAGTGCTAGAGCGAACGCTGGAACTTTCTAGAGCCAATGCCGAATTGGAAACTGAAGTCAACGAACGCAAACGAACCGAAGAACGATTTGACTTAGTTTTAAAGAATTCACCGATTACCGTATTTACGCAAGATCGGGATCTGCGTTATACATGGGTGTATAATCCCGCTCTGGGAGTGGATTACGAATCTGTCATCGGGAAGCTGGATGCTGAGATTTTGACGCTTGAAGAAGATGCTCAAAGATTGAGTCATCTCAAGCAGCAAGTTCTTACCAATGGCATTGGTAGACGTGAAGAGGTGCATGTCAGTACCCATGATGAAACCCGATATTTCGATCTGACAGTCGAACCCTTGCACGATCGCGATCGGGAAATCATCGGAATTGGCTGTGTCGCATTAGATATTACTCAGCGCAAAGAATCGGAAGTGCAGTTGAGAGCGGCTTACGATCGCGAGATCGTTCTGATGAAAGAGATTCACCATCGCGTAAAGAATAACCTGCAGATCATCTCAGGGCTGCTCTACCTACAATCTCGGCAAGTAGGAGAGCCAAAAACTCAAGCAATTATTCAGAGCAGTCGCGATCGCATTTTGTCGATGGCTTTACTCCACGAAAAACTCTACCGATCTAGAGATCTAGAACATATTGATTTTATTGGTTATATTCAGAGTTTGACGCTCAGTCTAGAGAATTCCTACGCATCAAGATCTACAAATATCTCTTTAAATATCAATGCCGAACCCGTTAAGGTTGACATTGACACAGCCATGTATTGCGGTTTAATTGTCAACGAGTTAGTCTCTAATGCTCTAAAGTATGCTTTTCCAGAAGGTCGTTCGGGGCAAATTACAATTGAGTTTCATAAGGGTGAGCCCGACGGGTATACCTTGATTGTTCGAGATAACGGCATTGGTATGAATGAAGCGATCGACCTCAAACATGCCAAGAATCTGGGTCTACAACTTGTCTATTCCCTTGCAACACAGCAATTAAAAGGACAGATTTCTTTAGAACATCAAGGAGGTATGGCTTTTAAGATTACATTTACAATCAAACCCTAACCTAGTTAAACTAGTTAAAATCAAAGGATTTGGCGTAAATTGGCATATATTTCGTTAGGATATTACTTTTATATGTCTGAATACCAAGTCATTATAAATTTCAAATAAGTTCTAAATAAATTTTAAAAGGGAACGATTAAGCATGGCACCAATCAAAGTTTTAGTCGTTGAAGATGAGGTGATTACTGGAAGAGTCATTTCAGAGGAATTATCTCTGCTTGGATACGTTGTCACCGATCTTGCAACCTCCGATGAAGAGGTAATTGCCAGCGTAATCGGAAACAGACCCGACTTAGTCTTGATGGATATCATTCTGAAAGGTTCCCCAAGAGATGGTATCGAGATCGCCACAATTCTGCGCCGAGAATTTCAACTCCCATTTATCTATATCACCGCTCATACGGATGATGCCACGCTAGAGCGAGCTAAAAACTCCGAGCCCTATGGCTATCTTGTCAAACCCTTTGACGAGAGAGATTTACGCGTGGCGATCGAGACTGCTACATACAAACATCGGATGGAAAGACAACTTGCGATGCGAGAAGCCCAACTTTCTGCGATTCTCAAATCGACCAGCGATGCTGTCATTGCTACCGATAATACTGCCGAAATCACTTACATGAATCCAGCCGCAGAGAAACTAACGGGATGGCGCTTTGCAGAGGCGTTAGGCAGGGATGTGACCGAGATTTTATACCTAGTCGATGAAAATAGTGGCGAAGAAATTGCCCATCCTGTTCCCCTTGTCTTACAAACTGGACAAGTTAGCTTTCTGAACAACTCCACCGCTACGATCGATCGCCAAGGAATCAAAAAACCAGTGGGTGATAGTGCTTCTCCTATTTGTATGCCTTCAGGGGCAATCGATGGAGCCGTGATGGTGCTCTGGGATATGACCGATCGCAAAAGAGCCGAAGCCGCCCTAAGCGAATCTGAATCTCGCTTTAGAAATGCTTTTGAAACCGCAGCGATCGGCATGGCTTTAAATGCCCTTGATGGAAGATTCCTCAAGGTTAATCTTGCTCTGTGCCAACTCTTTGGCTATTCAGAATCCGAATTACTCTCTTTGACTTATCAAGAAATTACCCACGCGGATGACATGGCATCAGACTTAGATGCGATGCACAGTTTGCTAACAGGGAAGATCGGTTCTTTTAATTTAGAGAAGCGATTTTGGCATAAAAAAAGACATATCGTCTGGATCTTACTGAGCGTCTCCTTAGTCCGCGATACCATGCAGCAGCCGATGTACCTGATCGCACAAATGCAGAATATTAGCGATCGCAAGCAAGCTGAAATCGCCCTCTCTCAACTCAATAACGAACTTGAAAGTCGAGTTGCTCGGCGTACAGAAGCATTACAAAAGAGCGAATCTCGTCTGATCTCAACCAACGAACAACTCGCGATCGCCAATGCCGAACTAGCTCGCGCCACAAGACTTAAAGATGAGTTCCTCGCCAATATGAGCCACGAACTCCGCACGCCGCTCAATGCTGTTTTAGGCATGGCAGAAGGACTCCTAGAGAGCGTATTTGGTTCGATCAACGAACGACAAAAAAAGGCGATCGACACGATCGAACGTAGTGGTAGACACCTGTTAGATTTAATCAATGACATACTCGATCTTGCCAAGATCGAATCTGGTAAATTGGAATTACAAATTTCCGATGTTCCCATCCAAAGTATCTGCGACAACAGCATGCTCTTGGTAAGGCAGATGGCTTTAAAGAAAAATCTTCGCCTCAGTACCCACATCCCAGGAGATATTGGCATGATTTGGGTAGACGATCGCCGCATCCGCCAAGTGCTGATCAACCTGCTCAGTAATGCAATCAAATTCACTCCCACAGAAGGAAGTGTAACCCTAGAAGTTTGGGTGGAAACAGAGGAGAGAAGGGGAGAAAAACCTACAGAAGAAGCTTCTTCTTCTCAAGTCGCTTTCTCTATTGTTGATTCAGGCATTGGCATCAGTCGTGAAAATATCCAAAAACTATTCCAACCTTTCGTGCAAATTGATAGCAGTCTCAGCAGGCAGAACGTTGGTACGGGGCTAGGATTATCACTCGTACAACGCATTGTTACCCAACATGGTGGAACGGTCTCTGTTGAGAGTGAGGTCGGACAAGGCAGCCGCTTCACCATTCGACTTCCCTATGGCAATCCTTCTGGGGCAACTGTGTTGCCCTCGACCAAAGGCGATCCATTGTCTTCAAATTTGATTTTGCTGGTGGATGACAATGAGGCAAATGTTCAAAGTATTTCCAGCTACCTGATTGCGAAAGGATTCCGCTTTATTAGTGCGAAGGATGGAGGGGAAGCGATCGCACTGGCACGGACAGAGAATCCAAATCTAATTTTGATGGAAATCCAAACGCCAAGTATAGATGGTCTGGAGGCAATCCGACTGATCCGAGCAGAATCTCAGTTAAACAATGTTCCTATTATTGCCATGGCTGCGCTATCGACGCCAAGCGATCGTGAGAGGTGTTTAGCAGCAGGTGCTAGCGACTATCTGGCAAAACCCTTTAAACTCAAACAACTCGTAAATTTTATCCAGCAACTTTTAGCGATCTAAAATCACTTTTTATTACAGCAATCAATTAAACGGGGAAATTATTTGAATGCCTACCACCAAAGTTCTAGTCGTTGAAGATGAAGTAATTACAGGAAGGGTTATTTCAGAGGAACTAACCTTTCTGGGATATATTGTCACCGATGTTGTTACTTCCGATCTCGAGACAATTGCCAGCGTAATTAAAAACAAACCCGACTTGGTTTTAATGGATATCATTCTGAAAGGATCGGAGCAGGATGGTATTGCGATCGCCGCGCTCCTGCGCCAACAGTTTCAAATCCCAGTGATATATATTACTGCGCATACGGATGATGTAACGCTAAAACGCGCTAGGAACTCCGAACCCTATGGGTATCTTGTGAAACCCTTTAATGAGAGGGATTTGCGCGTTGCGATTGAAACAGCCTTGTATAAGCACCGTATGGAAAGGCAACTTGCCGATCGCGAAGAATTTCTCTCAGCGATTCTAAAATCGACTAATGATGCTGTCATTGCCACCGATCGTGTCGCCACCGTAACCTACATGAATCCCGCCGCCGAAAACTTAACGGGATGGCAGCAAACAGAGGCAACTGGAAGACATGTGTCTGAGGTTCTACAACTAATCGACGAAAACACGGGTCGTGCAATTGCTAACCCCATTCCTCATGTCTTGCGATCGGGAGAAGTAGCCCATCTAAATGATGGCACAGCAATCAT
Organism: Tumidithrix elongata BACA0141; assembly: GCF_036349135.1. Taxonomy (NCBI): domain Bacteria; kingdom Bacillati; phylum Cyanobacteriota; class Cyanophyceae; order Pseudanabaenales; family Pseudanabaenaceae; genus Tumidithrix; species Tumidithrix elongata. The sequence goes on along the minus strand of NZ_JAZBJZ010000008.1, from coordinate 73,302 downwards.
AGATCGCCATGGAATTCAAAAACCTGTAGGGGATAGTGCATCCCCTATCTGTAGAGATACAGGAACAGTTGATGGAGCTGTTATGGTGCTTTGGGATATTAGCGATCGCCGCAAGGCAGAATCCTCAGAAGTGGAAAAAGTTGCCATACAAGAAGCGCTAAAAAAAGAGAAGGAACTCAACGAACTCAAATCAAAATTTATTGCCATTGCCTCCCATGAAATGCGAACACCTCTTGCTGTCATCATGCTTGCAGCCGAGTATCTCCAAAATCCAAATCTAAACGATGATGTCATCCAAAGCCGCCTAGAGCGCATCAAAAAATCAGTCAAGCACATGACTGCCGTTCTAGAAAACATGTTAGCACTGGGTAGATTTGCCTTAGAAGTTTCTAGTTTTAAGCCCATTCTCACAAACTTGGAAACATTCTGCCTAGATTTGGTGGAGGAAATCAAATTCCTTTACCCCAACGATCGCAATAGGTCGATTGCGGTAAGCTTTTCCAGTCAAGGAGCGTGCGATCGCGCTTATATCGATCGAGACCTACTGCGTCATATTTTGATGAACCTACTCTCGAATGCTATGAAATATTCTAATCATGGTGGTAGCGTTCAATTTGAACTCATCTGCGATCGGGATGATTTTCTTTCTGCGCCTATAGCGAAATTTCTAATTCGCGATCGGGGCATCGGTATTCCTGCTACTGACTTACCTTTTGTGTTCGATCTCCATTATCGTGCTTCTAATGTCAGCAAAACTCCTGGTTCGGGTATAGGCTTAGCGATCGCAAAACGTGCTGTAGATATGCATAACGGTCAAATTGAAGTCGAGAGCGAAGTCAATCGCGGCACAAACTTTACGGTCACATTACCGATTGGCTAAAATGTGACTTCGCTGCAGTTCGGGTTCAAGATTTCGGCATAAGGCAAGTATAAGTTACCTAGAGCGCCGAAATGAAAAGAACCCAAAAACCTAAACCTATTAGAGCGATCGCCAATCACCCAAACCGCTCAGGATGCATCCCGCCGCTTTGGCTTTGATGACTTAGCTGGCTTGGTCTGTTTTAATGAAAGCTTTTGTAGTTTTTGGACTTGTTTGAGGGTTAGTCCTGTCAATTGGGCAACTACATCTAGGGCAATGTTGGAACGCAGCATATTTAAAGCGATTTGGTTAGACGCTTTAGCCTCGCCCTCGGCTATACCTTCAGCTTTGCCTTCTTGCAAAATTTCCTGATAAATTACTGATTCCTGCATGATTTCGCTCCTTAGTAGTCTTTGGATGATTTCTTTGTCTAAGGCTATACCTGATATTATAGCGGTCGATGCGGCTACGTTACTTTGTACCTGCTTATCTTGGATATTTTCAATCTGCCCGGCAATTTGTTTTAGAGTTTCTTCGGGGTTGCTGGTTTGAGATAGCGTGGCAAACGGGAAGAGTCCTTGGTATCGCTGAAATATTTCTGTGGGCTGCTCCCATAGTCTGATCGCGTTAAATTGATGGTTTAGCGTGCCAATGTTAAATGTGGTTTCATAGACTAGGGGGGATTGGCTGGGGGTAAGGTAGATGACGACTTGATGGATTTGTTTATCGGGAAATTTACGATACAGCCGCAGTCGATAATCTGCCATGCGGAAGGGAATATTTTGATTTGGTTCGGTTTGGAACTCGATATGCAGAATGATTTCTGTTGATTCGAGAAATATCACGGCATCGGCACGAATTTGCTCTACTGAGAGTTCGGAGGGTTCGAGTTTGGTTAGAAGGATCGCTTTGCCAAGTAGCCAATTGGCAAAGTCAGTGGGGAATGTCTCTGCGAGGAATTTACAGATGTTGTCGATCATCGTGGGATTTTATCATCTTAAGGGTGCTTGAGAAGGAGTCAATCCATAGCTCAAATGATTGCTCGCTAGTTTGAAAGAATCGCTTGTTAATTTGGATGGAGATTACTAAAACAATAGAATAGATCCCAAGTAGACTTATTTGGTGAGTTTCATTCATGAGCGCACCATACGCTACTACTATTACTTCCATACTCCTCCAACACCTGAGCGTAATTGCGATTCTTATCCACCCAAAATACCGCATCCACCGACACCCAAATAGTTACACCCTAAACCAAATCACGGTATTTAGCCCAAATTTCTTCAGCATCATCAAGACAAAAGTCTTCTAAAAGATAGAGTTCTGTTTCATAGCATTCTAAAATTGCTGAGATAAATCCTTTGAGGCTTTTAAACCAGAGTTCTGTCCAAGAGTTTTCACCACAAGTGATAATAATCGGTGCATAAGCTGAAGGATTATCACCTATCACCATAGCAATTCTATCTTTCACTTCATAGAATATACTGAACCAATGATACTGCCAATCATAATAATTTGGGAAGCCCATTTTTCTATCATTGGATTCAAACAGAGGATATGCTTCGGCATCTTTTCGCAGATGCAGTGTATCTTCAATAGCTTCTCTCAAAGGGAGGAATCTGTAAATCAAGAAAAAATTATCGCCAGAAGCTTCACTCCCATTACGCCATTGATAAAGTTGAACTATTTCTTCTGGTAATCGCAAAGATAAGGGTGTAGCCAAGTCTTCTATCTCTTTCAAGGTGAGACCACATTGTAATCTAGACAGGTATTCTGGTTTATTTAACCTCAGCCACTGTTCCAGCTTTTCTAATAATTCTTGCATAATTATTACCTTTGTTATGGATATTTGTTTAGCCTCGTATATTCGCGTTCAAAATTTACCTTACTCTCAAGATACAAGGGTGCGTTCATGAAATGAAACGTACCAAACAAAGTTTATTGGAGCGATCGCAGGTCTCACAAACTGAAAAGGATTCTCTCAAGTTGGTAAAGATTGTCGCTCATCTAGGTAAGCAGGTAAAATGGCAAACGACCAATCCACCGATAGTTGGTACAGTGGATCGAGATAGTGGACAAATTCGTCTCAAAGTCTGTGGCAATACCCCGCAAACGGTGAACCTTATGGGTAATCAAGTGCGCTCCCAACGGAACTTGCGATCGGACTCGGAGATGGGTACATCGTTGATACTCGCAAAACGACGCATCATGAGACCGTTTTCGGCAAATTCCCAATTTTCATTACCATAGGCACGATACCAGAAACCTGCATCATCATGCCATTCATACTCAAATCGGACAGCAATGCGATTGTCCATAAAGCACCAGAGGTCTTTCTTAAGGCGATAGTCTAATTCTTTAGCCCATTTGCGTTTGAGGAATTCCCTAATCGCAGCTCGTCCGCTAAAGAATTCAGCTCGATTGCGCCATTCTGAATCTTCGGTATATGCCAAGGCAACTCGCTCAGGATCGCGCGTATTCCAAGCATCCTCAGCCGCTTGGACTTTGGCTTTTGCAGTTTCTAGGGTAAAGGGTGGGAGTGGTGGCTTAATTTCCATATTTTTTTAGAATTCGTTAATAGGAAGCGATCGCGGTTTCGATAAATTTCTGCCAAGTTGGATTGGGTCGCCAGACGGTTGCCATAGTCGCATAGGCTTCCGATGCAGAGACTCCCATCATTAAATGGCGATAGAGACAAACAAATGCAGACACCCGCATATTCATGGCACAGTGGACAAAAATGGGTCGATCTTTATGTGCTTTCATCACATCGCAAAACCGAGTGAAGTCCTCGAGCGTGGGATTATCCCAAACTACGGGAATGTTAATATAATCCATTCCCAAGGAGGTAGCGATCGCCTGTTCCTCTGGTAGAGCATTGGACGCAGTTGGGGGTGCTAAATTGAGAATCGTCTTATATCCTGCTTGGCTAATTAATTCCAGCTCTGCGGCAGTTGGTTGACCGCTTGTGGCTAACTTGTCCGAGATATATCGGTAGTTTAGAATATCCTCGATACCTTTTTTAGGACTAAGACGCGATGCGACGATTTGCCATGTCGATCGCCCGTATAAGACAATGTTCGCAATAAGGCTAGCAAAGACACTTTGAATCTTCATATTTTGAAAATAGAGGATAGATTTCGATCCTAGTTTAAGCGATTTCAGCATCATCGACAGTTGCAACTGAACTCAAATGCCCTGTCTTGACATAAATCAAACAGCCCAACTGACTAAACGGGGTGTGCCTGCTGCCACTGGGATTGCGGAGCCAAGTTCTCTTGGGATAAGCACCAAACTCGTCTTCAAAGACACCATCAAGCACAAAAATCTCTTCTCCGCCCCAATGGCTGTGGTGCTGAAACTGAGTGCCAGCCGCCCACTTCACCAAGGCTACATTCTCCGTCCCGTAGGTATGGAGTGACATGACCTGCAATCCATCAACTAAGCCTTTAACCCAAGGGGTTTGAGCCGTTGCGATCGCTACCCGCTGCTGGTCGTCAGGATGCATTTGCCAGAGTTTCACCAGAATGGTGCAACCTTCCTCACTAAACGGTGTGTGGGTCGATCCGACAGGATTGCGGATATAAGTCCCCGCAGGGTAATCGCCATGCTCATCTGAGAAAACTCCTTCAAGGACAAAGAATTCTTCACCACCGCCGTGAGTATGAGCCGAGAAGTGGCTATTAGGGGCATAGCGAACGATGGAGGTTGCCCTTGCCACCTCTTCACCATCCCGTTCTAACATGCGACGTTGGACGCCAACCATGGGCGAATCAATCCAGTCAAGGGTTTCACTATTAACCACAACGCGTTGTCTAAAATCTGCATGGAGTTTCATAATTATGCGTTCTTAGCCGCAGCAAGAAGTTGCTCTAGTTCGTGAATTCTAGCCTGCATTACCTCCACTTCCGCTTGTGAATAGCGAACGGGAATGTGCTGCGGGCAATTCCAATCCCAGCCCTCAATTTCAAAGACGATCGCACGTTCTACGGTTGCGGCATAGTCCTTATCCTGTAATTGAGCGAGGAGAATGGGATCGTTCTCCACAATTCGAGCGCGACCGATAATCTTGAGGCGGCGGCGATTGCGATAATCCATCAGAAACAGAAATGCCTTATCATTCTCCGAGAGGTTGCCCACAGAGATATATTGCACGTTGCCGCGAAAATCAGCAAAACCTAAAGTGCGCTCGTCAAGAATCTTTAGGAATCCTGCTTTGCCGCCACGAAACTGAATATAGGGATAGCCATTAGAAGTAACAGTACCCAGATAAAATCCTTCCATACTAGAGATAAATTCCTCTAGATCGGGGGTAATAGAATTGTTGTCCGCACCTTTAGCCACAAAGCGTTCGTAGTTCTCACGGGAACCCATTTTTTCTTGCATCGCTTTTACCGCAGGAGTAAAGGCGATCGTGCCAAATTGACGGGGCATAAACTTAGTTCCTCATATACTTGTGTAGTTCTTGAAGGTACTGTTCGCAATCCATCGAGCTATCTGAGGGATGCCAGAGATAAGCTTGCAAGTAATTTTTTAGCCGTTTCCAAATCATATACTGGTTCCTCCATGCTTGAGATAAATTTAACGCGATACTTTCAAAGAGATTTAAGAATTTGTGCGATCGCGGATTTGTGCGATCGATATGGTAAGAGTATATAAAAGCGAGAGAAGTGATGCTTTTGTGGCAGGATCCACTAATTCGCGCTGGGGGGTGAATTTCGCGGAAACGGCTGGAATGCAAAGCACTAAACCTTCTGGGATTTCTGCCATCATCACCTTGAGCGTCTGGACAAGGGAAGCATTGGCTTTATCGCCACCATCAAGCGAGGGAGAAGCACTGATGACAGCCGTGGGTTTATACATAAACTCTCCCGAAGACACGATCCAATCGAGGGCATTTTTGAGAACGCCCGGGACACCATGGGCATATTCAGGGGTGCAAAAGATGACGCCATCAGAATTTTGGAGTTGCGATCGCCAATCAAGCACAGGTGCTAGTACCTCATCCCCATCAAGATCGGGATTGAAGTGGGGAAGATTACCCATTCCATCATAAATTGAGATATGCATGGTCTCTGGAGCTATTTCCATCACCGCCTGCAAAATAGCCATATTAGAGGATTTAGAACGAAGACTGCCTGAGATTGCCAAGATTTCGAGCGTCATGGTTGCTCCAGTTATTGAATTTAGCGATCGCTGTCACCATACCTTGCTTCCACAATACTAGATTCCTGCCATGGGAATATAGCCCAAGAGTTGCTGAATCCGCTCGATCCATCTTAAAACATGGGGATAGGTATCAAGTTCAATTTTGCCATCTCTAGCCAGAGCAATGTAAGGATAGACAGCAACATCCGCAATTGTAGGGCGATCGAACTCCAACCAATTTCTCGTACTCAGATGCTTATCAAACTGGGTCAGAATGAATTCTGCTTTTTGGGTTGCCCGTTCGATATTAATCTTCGTTCCCGCCCCAAATAAATAAAAGAGACGCGCATTCTCTGGACCCTGACGTACCTCACCCGCTGCGGTGGATAACCAACGAATTACCTGCGCCATGGGTAATGCATCCGTAGGAAGCCATGATTCGCCACCATATTGTCGGGCTAGATAAACCAAAATCGCCTGAGCATCGGCAAGTTGGGTTTCTCCATCCACCAACAAAGGCACTTGCCCAAAGGGATTTTTTGCCAAGTATTCGGGCGACTTGTGTTCGCCCTTCATCAGATCGACCCTGATCCATTCATATTCAAGGTTAAGCAAAGACAACATCAAACGAGCTTTATAGCTGTTACCAGAGACTTCATGGCCGTATAGCTTAATCATTGGGATTCCTGCTTTGGTGCTTGTAATCGGAAGATGAAAGATAAAATAATTGTACCGTTCGTTCGGTATATCCATACTGTACTGTTCGTTCGGTATACTTGTCAATAGGTTAATTTAACTTTCTTGCATTCTTTTGGCTTATGTCTAAACAAACCTATATCCCCTCTTTGCTCAAACTGTTTCGCCAGTTTGGTTATGAGGGTGTAACGCTCTCAAAAATTTCCCAAGAAACGGGCTTGGGGAAAGCGAGTCTCTATCATCATTTCCCGGGGGGCAAGGCGGAGATGGCAGAGGCTGCACTTTCTCAAGTCAATCAATGGCTAGAGGCTAGTATTTTAGAAATTCTAGATCGGCAAGAAACACCGATCGCGAAATTTCAGTCCATGTGTGAGGAGACAAATCGATTTTTTAACGAGGGGCAAAATTCCTGTCTTTGGGCTGTGTTGGTAATGGAACAATCTAGTGACGATCTGTTTCATACCAAAATTAGCTGGGCATTTTCGCAATGGATTGAAGCGATCGCTAAGGTTCTGATCGCAGCAGGACTGGATGAAACTCAAGCAAAACAACGCGGCGAAGATGCCATGATCGCGATTCAAGGCGCATTAATTTTGTCCCACGGGCTGCGCGATTTTGCACCGTTCCAGCGCGCGATCGCACAATTACCGCAACAACTCTGTCGAGACATTGAAATCTAATAGTTAGGCAATCGTGCCACAGTGTCCCGCAATAATATGCCAAGTTCCCTGAGGCGATCGCGACCATACCCGCGTAAACCGAAAGTTCCCGCTGGCTGGATTGCCATTATAACTACCCGTTATATATACGCGTACAGAAACGACAGCGACTGTCTCCTGTACGGGCAATACTTGCAGCTCAGTCAAGGCGATATCATCGATTTTAATCGCACCCGAAGCATGGGCATCAAGGTCTTGCTGCTTAGTTACGAGTTGTCCTAAAAAGTCTGTAAATAGAAGTTCTGACGATATTAGCTCATTGAGTGCTTCTACGTCTGACCGTATCATCGCCTGCCGAAGCGTTTCTTCAGCTTCTAAAATCTGTTGTTTAATTGTGCTTTCCATGATTCTCAAATTATGGATAAAGTTCGGTTGCTCAAAAATTGGCAATAGATGGATGTAAAAAGTATATGTAGGAGTTTATTAGAGGTTGGAATGATAAAACCAAGGCTGATTTTGGTTGATCCAAAGCGTGACTTATGCGAAGCATGGCAAGAGCACTTTTACAATCTGCCTAACGTGGAGATAGTCCAAGGATACTTTGAACAGTTGCCTAAATTTGATTGTTTAGTTAGTGCTGCAAACTCCTTCGGCATTATGGATGGCGGCGTCGATCTCGCTATTATTAATTTCTTTGGACAACCCTTAATGGAGGATGTGCAAACTCGAATTTTGCGAGATTATCTTGGCGAGCAGCCAGTCGGTACTTCTATGATTGTGGAAACAGGAAATCTCCTACATCCATTTATCGCTCATACCCCAACGATGCGAGTTCCCATGCCAATCGCACATACAGATCAAGTTTACTCTGCTATGTGGGCTATGCTTCTAGCTGTATATCATCACAACCAGCAATCAAACAAAATCATCGATATTGTAGCTTGTCCAGGATTAGGAACGACTACTGGAAAAATGCCATATTCTGAAGCTGCCCAACAAATGGCTATGGCTTATAAAAACTTTCTCAATCCTCCTACCCGCATCGACTGGATTGTGGTAACCGATCGCTCAAAACCCCTACGACCTTATCAAGTTGCTATGGACTATTTACATACTTTGAAAGAATCTAAAAGTAATGCGTCCAATACATAGACAATCCCTTTTCTGCCTATACCAAAGAAGGGCAAGTCATGACTTGCCCTTACGAAATGTCTCTCGATGCAATCGACTTTATGCAGCAACAGCTTGTTGCCAAGATCTCATTAACATTTTTCGACCAAGTTCAAGATCTTTCTCCGAACATAGCCAGTTAGGATGAGCAGTCATTAATAGGCTTTCTAAAGTTTCTCGATCGAATAAATGCCACACAGGCGCACCATTTACCGTATCAGCGATCGCGTAGCAGTTTTGTCCCACACAGTGAATTACGCAATCACCAGCAGTTCTTTCAATTGTCAGCGTTTCGCCCGCCTGCAAAGCTCTAAAACTGAGGATTATATTTTTGAAATGCTCAAAAGATTTTGCCACTAGCCCAGCGATCGCTACGGTCAGCTTAGACTCACCATTTACAGCAATCCAGTAATTGCGAGATGGATCGATGCCCTCTAGCCAGATTGACTCATCGTCCAAACGGTAACGGGGAGCAAGTGTAAAAGAGTAAGTCATATAGATATATCCAAACAGGTTTTAAAAAGAAAAGGCAGTTAGGTTTTGTTCTTTAGAAATCAGGACTTAACTCTTTACAGACCATGACTCTATCTAAAGACATATTTATCCTATAGATGCATACTAATCTCTGTTCGCCCAAGATATCAATCAAATTTTGTAAACCTTAACATATCTTTATGATTAGTATAATAAAAACTTATATCTTTGCAGAACTTTATGATAAGCATCGATTTCATAAGTATTCCTTAACCTGTTTTTAAGGCTTAGAATCCATGAACTTACGACTATTTGGTGAAAATAAGCGCAGAAAATATTCTTTATTTTTCAGAGAACCCTTTTTTAAAAGGGTTATAGAGCATTAGGCTACGATCTCTATCAAAAGGTAGGGGGGGAATATATACCTATGTATAGATTTGTAAAGAATAATCTCTAGTTATATTAGTTTCACAACGAAAAAAGGTTCACCCAAGAAATCAAACGGCATAGTTATGACATACACCACAGATTCAACCCAAAGTTTCATTGCTAGCCTTCAGTCAGTCAATGAAGTTTCTACAGTAAGCAAACTATTCAAGCAACTCAGTGCTGACGATCAATTGGCAATCTTATGGTACGCATACACTGAGTGCGGTAAGTCAATTACTCCAGCAGCCCCTGGTGCCGCACGTCTACAACTTGCAGCAGGCTTGATCGAAAAGGTCAAAACCATGACCTATACTGAGCAACTGCAATTCATGCGCGATCTCGTAAATCGCGTCGATACACCTGACACTCGCGCTTATGGCGTTCTTAGCGTAAACACAAAGCTAGGCTTTTGGTATGTGCTAGCTGAGTTGATGACACAAGGTATTGTTGTGCCAGTACCAAGCAACTACCAAATGAGCCAAGATGTCCAACGCTTGCTTGGAACGATCTCCTCTCTAGATTTTGGTCAACAAATTACAATTTTGCGTAGTGCAGTCGTAGCCATGGGTTACGATCCCCTTGCCTAAAACGCGTAAACGATACGTCATAACTACCTTTCTTTAGAAGCAGGTTAGTAGCCTGCTTCTAAAGTTCAAAAGGCTTATTTTTTATAGCTTCAGTTAGCCAAGATAGTTCAGGAGCCTAGGTTACTTATGATGAGTGCGATCGCATCAACGTCAGATTCGCCCACCGCTGATATTGCAAGGCAAATCGACCGAATATTAAATACCGAAATTGAGCCTGTCATTCAACGATATTTTGAAACTCTTAATGCAGGAAATTTCCAAGCGACAGCAGCTTTATTTGCACCCAATGGTGCGTTGCATCCTCCCTTTGAGAATTTAGTGATAGGTGAGGAAGCGATCGCAACCTATTTAAATCAAGAAGCGCAGGGAATAAAGCTGTATCCTCGATGCATCACCAATCGCACAGCGATCGAAAATGATTTAGTACAAGTCACGGTCAGCGGTCACGTCAAAACCGCTTGGTTTAGCGTCAATGTCGCGTGGAAATTTGTTTTAAATCCTGCGCAAGAAATTGTCTATGTGGCGATCGAACTGTTGGCAACACTACAAGAATTAGCAAATCTGCGTCGTTAGTATTGCAGTATAAAAATCTCTACAAAAGTCCCCAGCGAAAGTTCAAAAGATTTTATCTATAACTCTAAAATTTTGAGTTACTAATTCAATGCAATTAAACTGAAGAACAGGAGCGGAAATCAGCAGATTCTCGCTCTTTATTTTTTAATTACTCCTGTCTACAGAGCGATCGCGTTGAGGCTTGAGATTTTGGCAGTAAAGTTAATCAAATTTGCCATGGATTTAAACTTGAGTTCCTTACGGAGTCTAGTCTTTTTAAATAATAGCCCTACAGCTATTTTGAAAATGGCGTAATAACTAACAATCTCATTTTCGATACAATTTTAAACATTTGACCACAAGTGGCTTTCAGACAGATCGCGTCTGCAAGGGCATTTGTAGTACATTCATGATTCAAGTCGTTAGTGCAAACTGCTCAAGGTACGCAACCCTTAAAAACTAGTTTCATAAAAAAGATCCATGTAATATATATAAAGACGCAATTTATTGTGCAATAGCTTTTACTACTTACTACTTGGAGCAAGGGTCTTACTGCACTTTTTGTAGGGTTTCAATTTTCCCACTGACTTAAAACTAGGCACTTGGTAACGTTTACAAACTAAACCTTGGATTGCCAATATTCTAATACCTGATATTATGCTTATCTTAAAAGTTACTGGTTAGATAAAACCTAGGAAAAACTGATAAAAGTTGCAGTGAAATTCAAGGTTTAGACGGTAGAATCTCGTGCAGCTAACTCCTGTAACAATCACGCTGAAGGATTGACTCATGCCACTAGATAAAAACAAAACCAATCAAGGAAGAGGGTCAAACGATCCCAGCCAAAACACAGCAGGAAGCGGCGGGGCAGAAGAAATCGATTGGCTGATCCTGTCAGACCTCGGCTCGAAAACAAATTCCTCTATTAACGATCAGGGGAAAAATCAATCAAATGATGCCATTCAGAGCTTAAACGAGATCCTATCAGACGACCAAGAAGATATCGATTGGCTGCAATCTATAGGTCTGGACGAACCAGTTACAGGAATTACCGCCTACAAAACAACTGGTAGCGATTCGTCAGCGGGTACAACTCGATCCGATCCTAAATCTTCTAATGTAGGAGATATCGATTGGCTAATTGTTACTGATTTAAAAACTCGTATGGACGATACGGACTTTAAATTCAGAAATCAACAAAGCATAGCTTCCGAATCGCCCCAAAATGAATCCCTAGACTTTTCATTGTCTGACACTAGTGAACCTGATGATACCTTACCTGAACTTTTAGAAGGTATACTGGCTCAAAAAGATCTAGGACTTGAGAGCCTAGACTTATCTATGGAAGATCAAAACTTCGATCTAGATCTAGAAGGATTATCCATAGATGATGGAACCTCCGATCTAGATTTAGAAGGCGAGTTAGGAGCAATGAACCTTGATACAGATGACAATTGGTCATCTAATAGTCTCGATCTGGATTTAAGTGAAGGGAATGAATGGAATCTTTCAGAAAATCTTGGTAGTGACATTTCAGCACAGTCTGAAAACTTTGATTTTGGCGACGATCTCAGCCTTGAATCTAGCGAGGAGGAAGAAGTCGAAAATCTTGATTTAGATCTCGATCTTAATTTCGATCGAGATCTTCAAGACAGCCTAGGCGATCTTAATTTCTCAGGAGACCTCAATGATGAAATTATCAGTGATGAAGTTGTCAGTGATGAAGTTGTTCCTGAATCCGCTTCCTTTGATTTAGAAGGACTTGATGAAGGAATCGATCTAGATATCGATCTTAATTTCGATCCAGATCCTCAAGCAAGCCTAAGTGAAGAGAACGGCGATGAATTTGGTGAATCAGAAGCGCTGAATCCTCTAGAAAATGTAAGTAGTGAAAATGTAAGTAGTGAAACCATATCTGACGCTTTGCTCGACCCATTGGATGATTTGAGTGAGGATTTTGGTGATGTGGACTTCGAGCTAGAGTTTGAGCAAGAGCCTGCTGCGATCGCTAGAATCGTTTCTACCAGCTTTGAAGCGGAGCAATCATCAACTCCAGAAGCTGAAGTCAATGCCGACTTGTATTCTGATGTTAACGCTGACCTATATTCTCTAGACGGAGAAATCGTCTTACCAGAATCTGATGAATTACTCGATCGATTCTCTGGTGGCGCACTAAATCAAGTGTTTGACGAAGCCTTCGATTCCGCTTCCAATCTCACTACCGATCTTGAATCACCTGATGATTGGCTCAGCCCTTCTAGTATTGAATCTAATCCTGAAACCATAGATGAGAACCTTGATGGAAGCATAAGTGGTGACTTCACATGGGAGCAAGGAGCTTCTTCAGTAGACCTTGTCTCACCTAGCATGGATGATGATTGGGCAGGTTCACCTAGTCTGGAAACTCAAACCAATTCTCCCGATCTAGAGTCTCTCGATTTAATCCCCGATCAAATGGATGATTTCGCTACATGGGATCAAGGATCTCCTGTTTCATCTGAGATGGATGATGATTGGGCAGGTTCACCTAGTCTTGAAGCTCAAACTGATTCTCCCGACCTAGAGTCTTTCGATTTAATCCCCGATCAAATGGATGACTTTGCTACATGGGATCAAGGTTTCGCCTCAGCAGATGTGGCTTTATCTGGTATGGATGATGCCTATAAACTTGAGGCTAGTACCTACGAACAAGAAGCTAGCACCTATGAACTTGAGGCTAGTACCTACGAACTTGAGGCTAGTACCTACGAACAAGAAGCTAGCACCTATGAACTTGAGGCAAGCGCCTACGAACAAGAAGCATTCGCTCCCCAAGTAGATCTCACAAGTGACGTTGACTCCGAATATCTCGATCTTGGTGCTCAACTCGAACAAGAGCTTGAGGAGTTTATTGCTGACACTTCAGGACATAGAGATGATGCGTTTAATCTTCAGAGTGCGGCAGGGCAGGAATCACAGTATGAAAACTTCGCTGTATCGGAATATTCAGAGCGGGCTCTTGACTATTCCGATGCCGATACGAACTGGAATATGGAGGCAGACGATTTTAACAGCTTAGGAGATCTAGAACCTACAACCTACTTTACAGATACAGATCCAACAAGTATAGAGGAGCTTAGTCTCAATCCTCAATCGGTTTCTAATGTCGATCCAAGTCTAGACTTTGAAGATGGGTTTGAAGTTGGAATCGAGTCTTTCAATGATTCAGGATTTAATGCTCAACCCCAACAAACTCAGCAGAGATTTGAGTTTGAAACGGGATCTTATAATGATTCTCCCTCAGGTTTTGAGTTCAATTCAAGTGTTTCAAATGATGCTTTTGAAGAAAACGATCCCTTTGAAGCAGAAATCGATCGCAATAATGACCTAGATATAAATTCAGATTTAACTGCGATGTTACCTCAAGACATTACTGAGGTTATTAACGATCTAGATGCTATTGACACTGAAAATTCTTCTTTTAACGATTTAGGGTTTGAAGATTCACCATTTAATGATGTAGACATTGACACTGCCTTTATCGAACACTCAGGTTTAGAATCCACAGTATTAAGCGAACTAGATCGGGAATTTGATGATTTAGCTGATTTGCGTCAAGCAGTTAGTCAATTAGGCGCAGACCCAGTCAGTCAAGCAATTCCTAAAAGTCCAGTAGCTCCACCTCCAGTAGAAGCTCCCTACGTACCAAGCCCAACACTTATTCCTGCTCCACCTGTAATCGCCTCTCAAGCAACTGCTCAAACTTCCGATGACGATAGCGATCTGATGTCAACATTTATAGACACTTCAAAAAGTGATTTCCTCGATGATTTCGATCTTGATAATGTTGACAGTGACTTTATGAATCAGCATCTATCACCAAACACTGCAATGACCGATCGTGATTTTGACCCTACGCTATCTTCGTCTCTTTCACAATCCAATCTCGATCGTAGCGAAGATGAGCCCTATAGGGCACCGATGCCTATGCCTTTGCCACCGCTTCCTAGCCGTAAGTCTCCACCCAAAGCTCCAGCCAAGCCTCCATCTAACTTTTCGCGACCAGATGCTTTCAGTTCTGCAAGTCCTAATGTACCAAAAGCAGTACCTCCCCAGCCACCGCTTCCCTTTGATGTTGAAGAAGAATGGTCTGGGCTGTTAGACTCTGATGGACAAATGACTGATAGTACATTCAGTTCTACTAGTTTTTCAAGCGATCGCAATCGAGCTACAAACTTAAACCCCAATAGCTTGCCTCCTAAGCGGCAACCTCCACAAAGTCCCAATCCTTATGGACAACCTCCAAATTCTCAAACTCAAGTTTCAGATGGGCACAGTCAAGGACGTAAAAAGCCCAAGGGTTTATCACTGCCCAGCCTTGATGAGCTAGATAATTTTACCTTGGGTGGTGGCGACGACGATTGGACAGGCTTGTTAGATATGAACACACAAATTTCCGGCATTAAGCCTGCGGCCGAAACTACTAGAAGTCGGTTTGACACCAATGCCAGTAATATAGATACAAGAGAATCCGTGAGGCGTGCTCCGCAACCCACGATGTCTGGTTTTGGAGGAAATACCCGTTCGACTCAATTTGCTTCCAGAGGTGATAGTAGTGGTGCATTACCATCTCAAAGACCTGTGCCAAGCTTTGCGGAAGATATTCCTGAAGGTAAAGCCCCTAAAGCAAAAGTAAAAGTAAAAGTTCCCACTGTTGATTTTGAGACCCTTTGGCAGAAATACCTAAAACTTCCTGTGATTGGATTGGGTGCGATCGGAATCTTCTATGTGGGCTTTTTGTTTTTACAAAGACCGATTATTGAGTTGGCGTTAAAAATGCAATGGCTCAAAGATGTTAGTGGTCGAGATTTTTCAGGGGCAAACTTTAAAGAAGTTAAACTAGATGATGTCAACTTTAGTAAGGCTAACCTTTCGGGAGCTAATTTAGAAGGGGCAAGTCTCAAAGGCGCAAATCTCGTAGAGGCAAATCTTGATAGCGTTACATTCACCAAAGCTAATCTCAAAGGGGCTAGATTGATCAAAGCCAGTATCGTCGCTTCTAACCTCAAAAATGCTCAACTTCCTTTCGCTGATTTGCATGGAGCCGATCTAACCCGCTCTAATTTTCTTGGTGCCAATCTTGAAGGAGCCAGCTTAGCGGAGACAAAGATAGGAAAAGGAGCAGATAGAACAAAGTTCGAGTCTAAAGATCTATTGATGTGGCAAATTGTGAATGAACCTAAGGCAGGTCGCAACCTATCTGGGTTAAATCTTTCAGGGTTCAACTTAAATTCGGCAAACTTAAAGAGCGCGAACTTAACCGAGGCAAAACTGTCTTGGGCAGACTTAACCAGCGCCAATTTAACTAGTGCAAATCTAACTGGTGCAACGCTTAATGGAGCAAACTTGAGCGGAGCAAATTTAAAAGGGGTAGACCTTACAGACGTTAAAATCGATCCCGACAAGCAGCCTCAAACCAATGAGGAGACAACCTGTCCCAATGGTAGCAAGGGGCCCTGTAAATTCCAGTAGATCGAAAAATCAATTTTATCCGTTGTAGTGTCTTTTCATCGATGCTGCTCAAAAGCCAAGAGCTTAAGTTCTTGGCTTTTTGATACCTGTACGATCTAAGCAAGTAAAGGGTCGAGTTGACCGCTGGCGTCTAAATCGTGAATGGCATCACAGCCACCAATATGGCGATCGTTGATGAAAATTTGGGGGACAGAACGTAGACCATCCGAACCTCTGGCAACCATGGCATCGCGGGCAGCTTCATCGCCATCGATCGCATACTCAATATATTCCACTTCTTTTTTATCTAACAGCCGTTTGGCACGGATGCAAAAAGGACAGAACCGCCAAGTATAAATTTCAACCTTTGCCATATGGAGAGAGCCTTTGAAAAGATAACAAACTAAATAATCTACTGAAACACAAGCTTATCATCCTCAAGACTAATCGCGATCGTGTGACCCGACGCAAACGTGCCTTCGAGAATTTTGGTCGCGATCGGATTCTCGATTTCTCGCTGAATCGCACGCTTGAGCGGTCTGGCACCGTAGGTAGGGTCATAGCCAACCGCCGCAATGTAATCTTGAGCTTCGGGGGTCAGTTGCAAGCGAATTTTTTGTTCGGCAAGGCGTTCTTCGATGCGTTTGATTTGCAAACCAGCGATCGAGCGAATTTCTTTCCGACTTAAAGCATGGAAAATTACCGTCTCATCAATGCGATTGAGAAACTCTGGACGGAAACTCGATCGCAGGGCATCCATCACCCGCCGCCGCATTTCCTCATATTTAGAATCATCATCGGCAATATCGAGAATGTGATCGCTACCAATATTACTGGTCATCACGATCACTGTATTTTTGCAATCGACCAATCGTCCTTGGCTATCGGTAATCCGCCCATCATCTAGAACTTGCAACAGAATA
Source organism: Tumidithrix elongata BACA0141 (assembly GCF_036349135.1). Lineage (NCBI taxonomy): Bacteria > Bacillati > Cyanobacteriota > Cyanophyceae > Pseudanabaenales > Pseudanabaenaceae > Tumidithrix > Tumidithrix elongata. The sequence goes on along the minus strand of NZ_JAZBJZ010000008.1, from coordinate 56,315 downwards.
TTAAACACATCGGGGTGCGCTTTTTCGACTTCGTCAAACAGAACGACGGAGTAAGGATGGCGACGCACGGCTTCCGAGAATTGACCGCCTTCCTCATAGCCCACATACCCAGGCGGTGCGCCTATCAGTCGAGAAATGGAATGTTTTTCCATATATTCCGACATATCAATGCGTACCATCGCCGCATCGGTATCAAACATAAACTCAGCCAAGGCACGAGCCAGTTCCGTTTTACCCACACCCGTAGGACCAAGAAACAGAAAAGAACCAATGGGACGATTAGGGTCTTTCATCCCCGCTCTGGCACGGCGAATAGCCGAGGCCACTGAAATTACTGCCTCATCCTGTCCGACTACGCGTTCGTGCAGGTGAACTTCCAACTTCAGCAATTTCTGACGTTCCGATTCCAACAGACTCTTGACGGGAATCCCCGTCCAACGCGCCACAATTTCGGCAATATCATCTTCTACCACCTGTTCGCGAAATAGGGGAGAACCATCTGCCCGTGCTTTCCCTAGTTCCAATTCGGCATCATCAAGTTGCTTTTCCAAATCGGTGAGTTTGCCATACTTGAGTTCGGCAGCGCGATTGAGGTTAAATTCTCGTTCGGCTTGCTCGATCTGGAGCTTGGTTTGGTCGATCTGCTCCTTGAGGATCTGAAGATTCTCAATCGTGTCTTTTTCCAGTTGCCAGCGCGTACTAAACTCAAATTGCTTTTCGGTAAGGTCGGTAACTTCTTTTTTGATGCGACCGAGACGCTCTTGAGAAGCCTTATTTTGTTCGTTTTGCAGAGACACCATTTCAATCTCTAACTGCATGAGGCGGCGTTCGATCTCATCCAATTCTTCAGGTTTAGAAGTGATTTCCATTTTGAGCTTTGCCGCCGCTTCATCGACCAAATCGATCGCTTTGTCAGGCAAAAAGCGATCGGAGATGTAACGATTGGAAAGCACGGAAGCCGCAACTAGCGCCGAGTCAGCAATTTTGACCCCATGATGCACCTCGTAGCGTTCTTTTAAACCGCGTAGGATCGAGATCGTATCCTCGACACTAGGCTGATCGACAAATACCTGTTGGAAACGACGTTCCAAAGCCGCGTCTTTCTCAATATACTTGCGATATTCATCGAGGGTGGTCGCGCCAATACAACGCAATTCTCCCCGTGCCAGCATCGGTTTGAGTAGGTTGCCCGCATCCATCGATCCCTGTGTCGCTCCCGCACCCACGACCGTGTGCAATTCATCGATAAATAGAACGATCTGTCCGTCTGAAGTCAGAACTTCTTTTAACACTGCCTTGAGCCGATCTTCAAACTCACCTCGATACTTTGCTCCTGCAATTAACGAACCCATGTCGAGGCTGATCAGAGTTCTACCTTTGAGCGACTCTGGAACATCGCCGCGAATAATGCGTTGGGCTAATCCTTCCGCGATCGCCGTTTTACCTACGCCCGGTTCGCCAATCAGTACGGGATTATTCTTGGTGCGCCGCGACAGGACTTGAATCACCCGTCGAATTTCGTCATCGCGTCCGATCACGGGATCGAGTTTGCCATCCTTTGCCTGAGCGGTCAGATCGCGACCGTATTTCTCTAGAGCTGCATATTTGGCTTCGGGGTTCTGATCGGAAACGGTCTGGTTACCGCGTATTTTGCGGATAGAGGCTTCTAATTGCTTGCGATCGAGATTGAGGTTGCGAAATAAGCGCCTGCCGATGCGATCGTCATCTAACAAGCCAATCACAAGATGTTCGATCGAAATAAATTCATCTTCAAAGGTTTTACGAGACTCATCGGCGCGATCGAGCCAAACTTCGAGGTTGCGTCCCAGATAAAGTTGGTCGGGACTGGCAACTCTGGGCTGTTGACGCAAAAAATCTTCAACTTGTCTTTGCAATCTTGCCACGGGCACAGAGACGGAGGTCAAGATCGTTGTTGCTAACCCATTTTGCTCGAGTAAAGAAATCAGCAAATGTTCTACTTCTAGCTGCTGATGCTGAGCGCGGCGGGCAACGTCTTGAGACTTGACGATCGCTTCCCAAGCTTTTTCTGTGAATTTATTGGGGTCTGTAGGCTGCATTACAAGTTGTCAGGCAAATTATGGGAGTATTTGAGATTAAAAAAATCTGTAGCATCGATCGCTCATTGTACAGATGACGCATTATAGAATACAGCCTTACTATAGCTAGGTATTTATACTTTGTCTGCTACGATAGCTAATCTAATCTTAGGTTTTCTTAGTTAATCTTAGTCAATGTTAACGAATCTAGTACCGGTAAATATATCTCAAGATAGATGGGGTTTGACCCTGCTTCGAGAGACTTTAGGACTAGGTGTCCTGTCGAGTTCAAGGTTTATATATGGTTAACCAAGTAGTAATTCGTCTGGGAGTCTCTTGTGTATTGTTGCTTACGCTTCCAGCCGCATCTGATGAATTGGTCAGATTCTTTCAATTTCCACATATTTTTGGGGGGGTTGCAGCGATCGCGTCTTGTATTGGTGCTTGTGTCCCAGTTTTGAGTTTGTTCCAAAATTCTGATTAGCTATTTAGTATTATGGTCTAGTCGCTTTATTGGTTATTTTGCTGTGGACGCACTCGAACTTAGCACGCTGGGATTAAATATTCTTTTAGGTTTGCTGATTCTCTTCTATGTTTTTCGGATTGTGATCACTTGGTATCCACAGGTTCCCTTAGATAAATTTCCCTTTAACCTGATTGCGATCCCCACAGAACCCTTACTCATCCTTTTACGCAAACTCGTGCCCCCCATCGGTGGGATCGATATTTCTCCCATCATTAGCGTCGGCATTTTTAGCTTTTTGCGCGAAATTTTGCTGGGGCAGCAAGGTATTTTGACCATGATAAATTAGTGAATACCCTGCTCTTGCAAAGGCTACCTGTATATACATCTCATTTATCCAAGAAGTTTGATCCCCCTGCCCTATCGGGCATCCCCCTTAATAAGGGGGACAAGAGCAATTCTCCCCCCTTATTAAGGGGGGATCTAAACTTTTGCTTATCGCAGATAATCAATCAGTTCGCAAGTATCAATTTATGCAAGTTCGTCGCCGTTCGATAATGCAGGGAACAGAGCAAGGCAAGGATTATCCGATCGCCAATCCCAGCGCTAAGCCCCATAATATTTTAGAAAAAATTGTCTGGCAAAAGGAACGAGAAGTTGCCCAGATGTATGACCAGCTCCCCTTAGAGGCTCTGATCGCGAAGTTAGAGAATCTGCCAAAACCACGCGACTTTCGGGCAGCCCTGCAAAACAATCGGCAAGCCGATCGCCCCGCACTGATTGCCGAAGTCAAAAAAGCCTCGCCAAGTCGGGGGATCCTGCGCCCAGACTTCGATCCCGCCGCGATCGCGCAGGCATACGCACGCGGTGGGGCAAGCTGTCTCTCGGTGCTATGCGATCGGGAGTTTTTTCAGGGTGGCTTTGAAAATTTACAGTTGGCGCGGGCGGCGGTTGACCTGCCCTTACTTTGCAAAGAATTCATCATCGATCCCTATCAGATCTATTGGGCAAGACTGCATGGAGCCGATGCCGTGTTGCTAATTGCGGCAATTCTCAGCGATCGCGATTTAATCGATCTACAGGTGATCGCGCATGGCTTAGGCATGACAACCTTGGTGGAAGTGCATACGCAGTCTGAATTAGAACGAGTATTAAGGATGCCGAATGTGGACACGATCGGGATCAATAATCGCAATCTTGAAGACTTTACGGTCGATTTAGCCCAAACGCAGATTTTGTTGGATGCTTTAAATGAGCAAGTCAAACAAACCTATCTCTGGGTAAGCGAGTCAGGCTTGTACACCCGTCAAGATTTAGCCTTTGTTGCCAACTGCGGTTGCGGTGCGGTACTCATTGGTGAATCCTTGGTGAAGCAACCCGACATTGAGCAAGCCGTCCAACTTTTACTAGGAAACTAGCCTCAGTCGTACAAATCCACGCAATTTGTCATTTTGTTAGAGTATTAAGATCCCAACATTTATTCGTCTTTGAAAAATAGAGAAAATCTTTCATGACAGCAGCAGTAATCAGTAACCACATCGAAATTACAGCAGGAACTTGTGGGGGTAGACCTCGCATTGCTGGACATCGGATTACGGTGCAAAATATCGCGATCTGTTATGAGCGCATGGGAATGTCTCCCGATGAAATTGTTTATCACTATCCCAGCATCACGCTAGCTGATGTTCATGCTGCATTGGCTTACTATTACGATCATGTTGAAGAAATTAGGAAAGATATCGAAAGTGATGAGATGTTTGCTAGGGAAATTAAGTCTAAACATCCTTCTTTAGTTCAGCAAAAGCTGAGTCGTATTCGTGGCTAGAGAGATTAAGTTTCATTTGGATGAGAATGTCAGTAATGCGATCGCAAGTGGGCTTCGTGCTAGAGGCATTGATGTCACTACTACTCCAGAGCAAGGACTAATTTCTGCTTCCGATGAAATCCAGTTAGAGTTCGCCCGTTCGATGGGGAGAGTAATTTTTACGCAAGACACTGATTTTTTGCGCATGAACCAGCTAACTGCCAATCATTTAGGTATTGTTTATTGTCCTCAGCAGACTAAATCTATAGGACAAATTATTCAAGGACTCGTTTTGATTTGGGAGTTATTAACGACGGATGAAATGGTTGGACATCTGGAATATTTGTAAAGAGTATCTCTAAAAAATCAAAATTATTGCGAGGATAAAAATTGGGAATTTAAATTCTGGGAATGTGAGTTTTCTAGTGAGGTTGGGGTCATGGCAATTATTACAGGTTTATCAGGTAACGAAATTTTTTGTCTGCGCCAAAAGAACTTGACCCCAGGGGATCTAGTGATTGGCAATAGCGTAATTTCACTCGGTGTGATTGGTAGTATCGCATCGGGTCTAAAAACTCTATTTGGTGGCGAAGTCTCTCAAATTACGCGCATCATTCACGAAGGACGACAACGAGCCTATACGCGACTGTTAGCAGAGGCAAAACGGCATGGGGGCATCGGCATCACAGGGGTTTCTAACGAACTCGTCCTGCATAGCGGCAATGTTGAGTTTCTAGCGATCGGCTCCTGCGTGCATCAGGAAGGAGCCAAAACCGAACACTTGGAATTCTCTACCTCATCTGACGGACAGGCGCTTTATTGTCAGATGGATGCAGGCTTTACCCCCAAGCAGTTCGTATTTGGCAATGTTGCCTACTCGATCGGTGTCGGTGGGGGCTTGCTCGGGGGCTTGAGAAGTTTGAAACGGGGTGAAGTCAAAGAATACTCTAGAGTATTTAATGAGACGCGACATTTGGCACTGCAGCGCATTAAAACGGAAGCGAGACAGGTAGAGGCCAATGCCGTATTGGGAATCAATACATCGATTCTTCCCTTTGCAGGATTGCAAGAAATGGTGATGATTGGCACTGCGTCAGAGCATCCCGCTCTACCTAAGAGCTTTTATCAAAATCCGATTACCAGCGATTTGACCAATGAAGAAATGTGGAACTTGGTGAATCAAGGCTATATGCCTGTGCAATTGGTTTTAGGGGTTTCAGTCTATTCATTGGGATTTGTTGGGGGCGTTACTTCATTCTTTAAATCGTTTGTGCGCGGGGAAATTCGCGAACTCACGACCCTAATCTACGAAGCCAGAGAAGAAGCCTTAAAGTACATTGCTGAAGATGCGCGGCGCTGCCATGCGGATGAAGTGGTGGGGATCAAAACCTATGTCTATAACCTAGGTGGCGGCACGATCGAGTTTTTAGCGATCGGGACAGCCGTGAAAAAAATGCCAGAGGTCAAGACGCAATCTGAAACTCTACTCCCTCAAGCAATTATTCGCGATCGCGACACGTTTATTAATACGGCTGATGGCTCTACCGTCGCGGCACTCAATCAGGCAAATAATCTGTCGGGTTCGATCGCCTTGTTTGCCAGCTTTGCCTTTTTCGCAATCTATTTGATCTTTCTTTTCTTCAGATTCATCCTTCATCGTTAAATCGACTTGCATCGATATACCCACCCGCAATAACTCTCAAGCAAGTTGGGATTAGAGAATTCTCAAGTGTTATCAATTTTTTGCAAATATTCAGGTGGAACGCACTCCACTAGCCAGACCTGATTTGCAGAACAGTAAAAGAGATAGCCATCTTTATGCATTGATGCCGCATCGACCGAAAAGATAACAGGTTTGCCATGTCTCTGCCCAACGGCTTTGGCAGTCGATCTCTCGCTGGACAAATGCACGTGATGTCGAGACATTTTCTGCAACCCCGACTGCATAATTGCTTCCACACTCTTTTCAGCCGTACCGTGATACAAGCGATCGGGCGGTCGAACAGGCTCTAGCTGTAAATCTACTTCTACACTATGCCCTTGGTTGGCACGAATTAACATACCTGTGGAATCGAAGGAAAAGCGTTTTTTCTCGTTTGTGGCAACAACTTCTTCCAATTCAGAGGGGCTAATGGGAAAGTTATGCTTTGCACTAGCATTGAGAAGATCTTCCACTTTTACCCATCCTCCAACATCCAATTGCAAGCCGAGTTGCTCGGGCTGATGCCGCAAATATTTGCTGAGGAACTTACTAATTGTGGTAATGCGATTATTTTTCATGATATCCATTCAATCTAAATTAATATCAACTGCTCTTCAATTTTCGACAGATCGGGGTTTAGGCTCTGCGCTTAGTTGCATTCCTTTCAAAAATTAAGTTGCGAATATTAAAGACATCTCCAGCCCATCACAACTTGCAGATCGCTTTGAGAACCTTGAAAATTTGGATAGAAGGTTCAGGTTCGATAAAGGACAGAGAGAGAAATAGCTGATAGATGGGTAATTCACCTGCACAGATGCGAATGAATTGGAAGTGCAATCCATTTGTAGCTAAGCCCCTTTGCCTTTATCCTACACTTTGCGATCGCAATTTTTCCTAGTCGTAAGTCGCAAGGAACTCACGCAAAGGAAACGATTAAATAGCTATCTTGAAACTTTGCGCCTGTTGCTTGTTTGCCTGCGAGTTCAGTTGGCAGAAATATATTTCGTCTTTGATCGCCTGCTTCGATTGTCACCTCAGGGCCCGATTGAATTAATTTTACTTGTCGCTTATCAAATGTCGGTAAAAACAGCTTTACTTGCTTAGTGGCAATATCGATCGCTACAGGAACGGGAGCAAGGTCAGCAGCCATGTGGCTAGGAATTACCAATTCGACTGGGCGATCGGGAATTACATGTACGGGTAGCGGTGAAAATTCCCGATCGCTAATTTCCGATCGCGCAAATACGCCACCTACGGTCAAACCAACTTGTTGGGCACTGCCCCAGAGATATTTTGCTGTCGCGATCGCGATCGGATCGGCAGTCGTTACCAAGTAAGCCGCCACGCGATTTGGATCGTTGACTGCCTTTAGCCCCTTAGTCAAAACATTATTCATCTCGCCAGCTTGTTGCGTGATGTCATCCGTAGAGGAGACCTGCAAAATACTGCGTAAAATTGGTTCGACAAATGGCGAGAGTGCCTGTCCCAATGCCGAACCCGTGAGCACCTGCCGAAATCGGCGTAGATACCAACCCAAAATTTCAGGCATTCCCAACATGCGCAAGGTAATCAGATCGCCGATACCGTCATAGACGATCGCATCATATTTCCCTTCAGCATCGCGCTCGCGCAAAAAGCTCAAGCCCAGAGCCGCATCCATTCCGGGTAGAATTCCCAACTCCTGCCCATAGACCTCCTTAAAAAAAGGCGTGCGCAGAAACTGACTCTCTAAGCCCTTCATTTTTTCCCAGTACCGTTCGAGCAATGTCGTGGACTGCAAATGCACTGCCGATAACCCCGAACTCACCTGCTGTGGATCGCAGGATAGCTCTGTTTCTAGCATTTGACTGAGACCAGGACCTGCCTGTTGCCCCACCAAGAGCACCTGTTTTCCTTGACTGGCAAAAGCCTTAGCGATCGCGATCGCAGTGGTTGTCTTACCTACGCCACCTTTACCTAAAAACGTCAAAATTTGGCTCATGTTGTTTGGCTTTTAGCTTTCAGTTTTTAGCTCTTAGCTTTTTAAAGAGGTCAGTTTTCGGTGTCAATCTCTAAAATCATTCTAGCCACTTGCTAACCGCTAACTGTCCTGATGATTCACTTTTTTTCTGAGAATGGGGCTAGGCGTAAAGTAAGGCACTTTTACCGCTGCAATGGTAATCGGATCGTGGGTGCGAGGATGTCTTCCTTGCCTAGAGGGGCGATCGCGCACCCCAAACTTGCCAAAGTCGCTGAGCATAATCGATTGTTGCTGCGAGAGCGCACGCGAGATACAAGTTAGTGCCGCTTCTAAACTCGCAGAAGCCATATTGTGGCTGAGTCCATCGACCTCAGCCATCATGCCACGAATGATATCCTGACGATTTAGATCGGCCATGCTACAACTCCTCAAGAAGGAATCAGTGAGGTTAGGTGGTTTCCAAGCATAAATTTTACTGACCCACGTTGCCCGTACAAAGTCGCAGCAACGCGGATATTCTCATTAGCTCAGCCAACGTGGATATTCAAACGAGCGGAAATCGCTTGAGAGCAACCTCCTAGTAAGCAACCAATTCTAGCTCATCCGAAAAAAACCAAGTGGATCGATTATCAGGGAAGGTAACGATGTAGCCCCAGCCACCACCATCAACAATTTTTTCTTCTTTAATCACGCCAACTTCGCCAACTTTACCTGCGACATCTTTGCTAACGTTGTCTTTAAAGGAGCGAACACGAACTTTCTGACCCACTTTCATAGTTATTAATTTTGTACTTAAACTTATCAATGCTTAGAATTCTCTTAAAGAGTTTACATTAATTTTTGGATCAAGTTTTGGGATTAGGATAGGAGAGATGACAGGCAAAACAAGTAAGTCTTGGTTTTGACAATATCCATACAATTTTTTAGGCTAAACATCGATCGTATGCCAGTAACTCACGCACATTTGCAGACATGGAAGCAACAAGGACGAGCGATCGCTGCCCTAACGGCTTCTGAATATGCGATCGCTAAAATCATCGATCGAGCAGGGGCAGACCTAATTTTGGTGGGGGATTCTCTGGCAATGGTGGCACTGGGGCATCGCAATACCTTACCGCTTACCCTCGATCAAATGATTCACCACGCCCAAGCGGTTAGTCGTGGCGTTACCAATGCGCTCTTGGTGGTGGATTTGCCCTTTTTAAGCTATCAAGTTAATTACGAACAAGCCTTGCAGTCAGCAGGACGAGTTCTCAAAGAGACCAATGCCCAAGGGGTCAAACTCGAAGGGGGATATGCAGATATGGTACATACGATTGGCAAACTGGTACAGGCAGGTATTCCTGTGATGGGGCATATCGGGCTCACACCGCAGTCTGTGCATCAGTTGGGCTATCGCATTCAAGGCGTCACCCCAGACATGGCAGAAAAAATCTTTTTGGAAGCTAAAGCTTTGACAGATGCAGGTGTTTTTGCCTTGCTTTTGGAACATATTCCCGCCGAGCTGGCTGAAAAAATCACGAAAACCATTCCAGTCCCTACGATTGGGATTGGTGCAGGGAGCGCCTGCGACGGTCAAATTCTCGTCACCCACGATTTGTTGGGGCTTTCTGACAAACAGCCCCCATTTGCACCCAAATATATCGACTTGAGCGAGGCGATCGCGACCACGGTAGATCGCTATTGTCAGGACGTGCGACATCATACCTTTCCACCCGTAAAGCCGCCCCAATAAGGCAACCGAGTTTAAATTTTGCAGACGGATGGAGGAATGCTTTGGATAACACTGGAAACCTTTAGGGGTGACGGACTCTAGCATCAATCGCCTTTACTTCATAGTAAGATCGTTCTCCGCATACTTCGCCCTAAATTCCGAGTCTTTTTACCTTTTTTCCCCTTTTACCCTTTATGTCATATACCAATCGCACCGCCAAAGTGCACCGCCAAACTGGAGAAACCGACGTTACTGTGGCACTAGATCTAGATGGACGCGGCAAGGGAGACGTGAATACAGGCATTCCGTTTTTAGACCATATGCTGCAACAGATTTGCTCCCATGGGCTGATCGATTTAGACATTCAGGCGACTGGGGATTTGCATATCGACGATCATCACACCAATGAGGATGTCGGGATCACCCTGGGCATGGCGTTAGGCAAAGCGTTAGGCGATCGCAAGGGAATTGTGAGGTTTGGTCATTTTGTCGCGCCCTTAGATGAAGCCTTAGTCCAAGTTGTGCTTGATTTTTCAGGTCGTCCCTATTTGGTCTATGGGCTTGAAATCCCAACGCAAAGAGTGGGTACCTATGACACGCAGTTGGTGCGAGAATTTTTTCAAGCGATCGTCAACCATGCCCAGATTACCTTACATATTCGTCAGCTTGATGGGGTGAATTCTCATCACATTATTGAGGCAACATTTAAGGCATTTGCACGGTCTTTAAGAATGGCGATCGAAGCCGATCCGCGACGGGCTGGAGTAATTCCCAGCTCCAAAGGTGTTTTGTAGGCACCTTTAAGTGTCCGAGATGATTTTAGGTCAACTTAAAGTAAGTTTTTCGAGGGGATAAATCATGAAATTTCTACGATTCGTGCCTTTGCTAGGCGCAATTTTGTTACCAGGAGCTGCTTTTGCCCAATATCCGATCATTTTCAACCACATTAAGACGACAAATCTTACCCAAGAAGAATGCGTAGATAATGCTGGGGCAGCGATGAAACGGGCAGGCTTTACCAAAAATTTTGAGTTTATTGGTAGCGGCGCATTTGCAGTCAGAGGTAGGTACAGCGCCACAATTCGATGTGTAGCTGAGCGCCGCATTGTGTTTTTTGCGGTGGCAGGTCCCGATAACCAGACCGCTTCCGATCTAGTCGAGGAATTGCAAAATACCTTTTAGGTGATTGCTATCAAGCAAAATCCCAAATCGAGGGGCAGTGCTACCCTGCCTGCCCCTATAGAATGGGTGGAGAAGATTCTTAGGATGACCTTAATATCCTAAATACTGAGTTTGCCCAGTGAAATGTAGGGCTTATTCGGTCATCTTGCGCTTTACAATTAGAGTTAAAGCAAAATTGTATCTTTTGCTCCAGTTTTAGTAAGTTAAAGATAAAAAGAATGTCTGACCGCCCCATCCTGCTTGATTTTGAAAAGCCACTGGTAGAGTTAGAAGGAAAAATAGAGCAGATCCGCAACTTGTCACAGGAAACCAATGTTGACGTTAGCGACCAGATCGAACACCTAGAGCAGCGTGCCGATCAGCTCAGACGGGAAATATTTCATAACTTAGGACCGATGCAACGGATGCAGATTGCCCGCCATCCGCGTCGTCCTAGTACGCTCGATTATGTCCAAGCGATCACCGATGAATGGCTCGAATTGCATGGCGATCGCCGTGGTAATGACGATCCCGCCTTAGTTGGTGGCATTGCCAAACTGGGAGATTGGTCGGTGGTCATTGTGGGGCATCAAAAGGGACGAGATACCAAAGACAACATCGCCCGTAATTTTGGTATGGCTGCCCCTGGTGGATATCGCAAGGCATTACGGCTGATGGAATATGCCGATCGCTTTGGTATGCCCATTGTCACCTTAATTGATACGCCCGGAGCCGATCCTGGGGTATCTGCCGAAGAGCAGGGACAGGGAGAAGCGATCGCGGTCAACCTGCGTCAAATGTTTAGCTTTAGCGTCCCGATTATCTGTACCGTCATTGGTGAAGGTGGCTCTGGTGGGGCATTAGGCATTGGGGTCGGCGATCATCTCATGATGTTTGAAAACTCTGTCTATACCGTAGCTACACCTGAGGCCTGTGCCGCAATTTTATGGCGCGATTCGGCGAAGGCTCCCAAAGCTGCAGAGGCACTAAAAATTACCGCCAACGATCTCGAACGTCTAGGCATTATTGACCAAATTTTGGCAGAACCCCTCGGTGGCTCCCATCGAGATCCCCTAAAAGCTGCGGCAGCGCTCAAATCTGCCCTCATTAGCAATCTCAGTCGATTAAGCAAAATGGAAGCCAGCGATCTGCAAGAGCATCGCTATCAAAAGTTTCGCAAAATGGGTGTTTTTCTAGAAGGTTAAGCCCATAAATCTGCTACATTTGGCTTAGTGAATTGTTTAGTACATTTGGCTGAATTTCTAGGTAAAGACGATACTTTTGCAGAAATGTAAGCTTTGTACTTTATGATTCGCCCTTTAAAGGCTTGGATAAGGGAACCTACTGTCATGGCGCAAATTGACCTTTTAGAACAGGTACATATGGGGAATACAAAAGTAATTTCCTCCTTGATGAATCATCAGCTCGGCGCTCAGGGGATGGTCATAGAGGTAGATCGGCAGGATGACTGCATGCAGATCGCCATTACCGATCTAGGGCGATCGCCCAATGGCAGTGGAAAAATTCCCAATCGTAAAGCCTTAGGATCGATGATTCAAAAGTGGCTGATTAAAATTGGGGTTAGAAATGTGTCTACAGTTCGCATTTCGTTGCAGCGATCGGAGCAATCTGAGCCAGTCTGGATCGATGAGTTTGCCCTTCCCACGGATAGTCAAAGCGTTGCACCTGTGAATTCTCGCCTAACCTCCCAACCAAATTTCCTAACAAATTTGCAGCCAAATCCCAACCAAATTCCCCACACATCCCAGCCCAAAAGTCCTTATATAAAGTTTCCAAGCAATCTCGCCATATCTAAACAGACACCAAATTTGAACGGCAGCGATCGCGAAGATTTTGTCATGGAGCTTCTGGGCGAATTCAGCGATCCGCTATCAAAACTTGCATATCCACAAACTGCAACCTCGCAAACTGCAACCTCACAAACTGCTATCTTGGGAAGTAACGCACAAAATACGGATCTCAATCCACCACTAATTCCATTACCTACTTTACCTCCCGTGACACCCTTAACGACGATGGGGTTTTACCATGGCAAAAACCACCATGCCAGCCTCAACCCTGAGTCAATCAGTACAAATGGAACTGCTTCTTCCGATTTTTCTAACCCTGCCGATAAGCCTTCTCTCAGTAAACTGAATCAATTTTCCCAAGTCCTTGCACAAACACCAAGCCTGCCCATCCAAATCTTGCAATACTGCTTGACCTGTCTTTTTCTTGTGGCACTGATTCCCAGTATTCATTACTTAACGGGAAGTTCTCATGTAGGAAAGAGTACAGCAGCAAAACTACTAGGAAATACCTTAAGCAATTATAATTTGGCGGCATACATTCCCCAGAGAATCGCAAAGCACTCATGACCGCAGCCTCCCAAATTCTCCCCATTCATGTTTGTGTCACGTTTGGTACGCGCCCAGAAGCGATTAAACTTGCCCCTGTGATTCGATTTTTGGCACAGAGTCAAGATTTTAAAACCACAATTATCTTGACTGGGCAGCATCAAGAGATGGTGGCTCAAGTAATGAACTTATTTGAGTTACAGGCAGATTACGACCTCGCAATTATGCAGCCCAAGCAATCGCTGACCCAAATTACCTGTGGCAGTTTGGTCGGTTTAGAACAACTATTTCTCCAAATTAAGCCTCAAATCGTTCTGGTTCAAGGGGATACAACCACTGCTTTTGCTGCCGCTCTTGCAGCTTTTTATCAACGCATTCCAGTCGGTCATGTGGAAGCTGGCTTGCGCACCGACGATCTATTCAATCCCTATCCTGAAGAAGGCAATCGTCGCCTCGTATCGCAAATCGCTCAACTCCACTTCGCACCCACATCGATGGCAGTAGAGAATCTTCGCGCCTCAGGTGTAAAGGAAGGAATTCACAATACGGGGAATACAGTGATTGATGCGCTGCTACATGTCTCATCACGATCGCCTGTTTGTGATGTTGCTGGCTTAGATTGGTCAGCCTATCGAGTGATTTTGGCGACCGTGCATCGCCGCGAAAATTGGGGCAAACCTCTGGAACAAATCGCCCAAGCTTGGTTAGAAATTCTCGATCGCTTCCCTGATGTGGCGTTGGTCTTGCCAATGCACCTCAATCCTGTCGTGCGGCAACCTTTGCAAGCGCTCTTGGGATCTCATCCTCGCATCTTTTTGGCGGAACCTTTTAGTTACGAACAATTGGTGGGAGCGATGCGGCTATGCTATCTGATTATGACCGACTCTGGCGGTCTCCAAGAAGAAGCCCCTAGCCTTGGCAAACCCGTCCTAGTTCTGCGCTCTAATACAGAACGTCCCGAAGCGATCGCCGCAGGTACAGCCAAACTCGTCGGTACGGAAACAAAAGGGATTGTAGAGATGACGACGGCAGTTCTCAGCGATCGCGCAATCTATCAAAGCATGGCAAATGTGGCGAATCCCTTTGGCGATGGGAGATCTAGTCAAAGGATTGCCAATATTATTAGGGCTTATTTTAAGGTTGGCTCCTAAAAGGTAAGATTTGCATTTAGGAGCGTAGAAGTGATATCAACAGAAGCGACTAAGTGCGCCTATCTGACCAATCATTTATCTATCTGAATTCTGGGTTGATTCAGGTTCTTGGGGTTCGATCTCCTCTGGTTCGCTTTTCTCAACTTTGGACTCTTCGTGCTCAACCGTGGGAGTAGGAGCATTTCGGGCATTGGTAAAATCGGCTCCAGTAATACTTCTCAAAGTAACTAAGTAAGTTCCTGTCAAGTCAGCACCAACTAACTTTGCATTTGTGAGATTAGCCCAACTTAACTTGGCATCGGTAAGATTAGCACGACTGAGATCTGCGCCTGTGAGATTTGCACCCGTAAGGTTAGCCCTCGTTAAATCAGCTTCCACCAGATTGGCTCCACTCAAATTCGCGCCATTTAAAAACGCCCCCGTTAAGAAAGCATTACTAAATTTGGCGCGGTTGAGATTCGCCTTAGTTAGGTTCGCTCCTGTTAAAAAAGCACGGATGAGCGTTGCCTCTAGCAAAATGGCTTCGCTCAAATCTGCATCAATTAGAAACGCTTCGGTTAGGTTCGCACCAATAAGAGAAGCTCGATTTAAACTCGCTCCATTGAGATTAGCTTGAGACAAATCAGACCCACTCAGATTGGCACCATTCAAACTGGTGAGATTTAATTCGGCGCCTTCTAGATTGGCTAAATCTAAAACAGCCCCATCTAAATCTGATTCAATCAGATTGACCTCACTCAACTCTGCCCCTGTTAGGAATATTCCACTCAGCTTTAACCTGCTGAAATTTCTTTCTCCCTTGGCGTATTGTTCTAAGAGATGTTTTGCTTCCATGAAATTTTATTGCTAAGCCTAATACCGAGGATGGACACCCAAAATCTGTGCCACTTCTTTGGCAAAGTAAGTGAGAATAATATCTGCACCAGCGCGTTTCATACTGGTGAGGGTTTCCAGCATTACTTTTTTCTCGTCAATCCATCCCAATTGCGCTGCTGCCTTGATCATGGAGTATTCTCCACTGACGTTATAGGCAGCTACGGGTAAGTCGGTGGCTTCTTTGACCTTGGCAATAATATCGAGATAGGCGAGTGCAGGCTTGACCATGACGATATCTGCACCTTCAGCAATGTCCAGATAAACCTCTTTGAGCGCTTCTCTCGTGTTGGCAGGATCCATTTGATAGGTTTTTTTGTCTCCAGACTTGGGTGCAGAACCCAGAGCATCCCGAAAAGGCCCGTAATAGGCGGAGGCATATTTAGCAGAGTAGGCAAGAATGCTAACGTGTTCGTAGCCGTGTTCGTCAAGGGCCTGACGAATTGCTCCAATGCGTCCGTCCATCATGTCAGAGGGCGCCACCATATCTGCACCCGCTAGAGCTTGAGACAGGGACATTTTGACCAGAACTTCCACAGTGGGATCGTTTAAAATAATGCCATTCTCATCGAGAATGCCGTCGTGACCGTGGGTGGTGAAGGGATCGAGGGCAACATCGGTAATGACAAGAATATCTGGAACCGCTTGCTTGATCGCGCGTACCGATCGCTGAATCAATCCATCGGGGTTATAGCTTTCACTGCCCGTAACATCTTTCTTTTCATCTGGAACCGCAGGAAATAGAGCGATCGCATTGATACCGAGGTCATAAACTTCTGCAATTTCCTTAAGTAGCAGGTCGAGCGTAAAGCGATAGGCTCCGGGCATAGAGGGAACTTCAACTCTGGTATTTTCCCCTTCCATCACAAACATGGGGTAAATCAGATCGTCAACCGTGAGATGGGTTTCCTTAACTAAGCGACGAATCGCAGGATTGCGGCGTAGGCGACGGGGGCGGTGAGTAAGTGACATGAAAATTCTCGATTAAGGTTAAAATAACTTTACAATTGGAGTTGTAATTGAGCTTTATTCGTAAATTTTTTTGAAATTCTCTCAGATCTTGTATTGTACCAAAACAAGGATACATCCTAAATATGGACAGTTCTAGCTGGCATTGGCGCGACGGCATTCTCACCTGCGATCTGTTGTCCCAGTGGCAACACGGCTTTTTTACGCGATCGCACAATCCTCAAATGCCCCAAGATTTGCATAGGAGTTTTTACTCGGAGGGTGTGGCCTATCGAGCCAAACAGGTGCATGGCGATCGCTTAATTCACGCTCAAGACATTTCCACCGAGCCGCCTTTACCCGAAGCCGATGGGGTTTGGGTCAGCCCTGAGTTTGCTAATGCACCGACCTCTGTATGGGTTTGCACCGCTGATTGCGTTCCGATTTTGATTGGCGATCGCCGTCTTGGAGCAGTAGCCGCAGTACATGCGGGTTGGCGGGGTACTGCGGCAAAAATTGTCAAAGAAACGGTGATCCAACTGTGCCAACGGGGTAGCGAGCTAAAAGATTTGTTAGTGGCACTCGGTCCTGCAATTACAGGAGAAGCCTATCAAGTATCCCAATCTGTCGCAGAGCAAGTAGTGGCAACGATTCAAACACCCGTTGGTGTAACGCCCGATCGAGAACCCGATCGCTGTCGTTTAGATCTGCGCCTCGTGCAGCAACAACAACTTAAGGAGTTGGGAATTGCCCCCGAGCAAGTGGCGATCGCACCCTATTGCACCTTACAAACCCCCGAACATTTTTTTTCCTATCGCCGTTATTGTTTAGAACATGGTGTAGAAGCCAAGCGATCGCCACAGGTGCAATGGTCTGGCATTGCGATTCGGTGAAATCTTGCACTACAGAATTTAGGAGATCGTAGCCAGATCCTTATAGCTAAATCCCATTGAATTTTAATCAAGAGAAATTTTGACGGTTTTCGATCAAGATGTGTTATTCTTGCTAATGCAAGTTAAGGGCTTGTAGCTCAGTGGACTAGAGCACGTGGCTACGGACCACGGTGTCGGGGGTTCGAATCCCTCCTAGCCCGTTTTAATTTAGTAAATCAATTACGTTGATTTAACTAGCTGTTAAAACATAAATCAAACCAATTCTCATCGGTACTGTGATGTCTTTCGGGCATGATTGAACGCATATTTTTAGCAGGTGCTAGTCGTGGTGTAGGCAGAGAAATCGCCAAGTACTTAACGACCAATTCCCTGTTTCAAAATCATCCAATTGTAGCGCTTTTGAGAGATGTAACCTACCAAGTCGAATTGGAAGCAATGGGCATTTCCGTGGCGATCGCCGACGCTTTACATACAACCGTGCTAGAGCAAATTATGCTGCGCGAGGCTCCTGATTTAGTAGTCAGTACCATTGGTGGTTTGCCCAAAGATGGTGTGAGAGCCGACTTTTTAGGAAACAAAAACCTGATCGATAGTGCGGTAAAAGCAGGCATCAAAAAGTTTATCCTGATTTCTTCGATTGGAAGTGGTGATAGTGCCGAAGCGCTTCCTTCACAAGCTTTGCAAGCACTAAAAAGCGTTCTTATCGAAAAAGCTCAGGCAGAAAATTATCTAATCGCGAGTGGGTTAACTTATACGATTATTCGTCCAGGGGGCTTAAAGTCTGAACCACCCACAGGTAAGGGTATTCTCACAGAAAATCCTAAGATTTCGGGCACGATTCACCGCGCAGATGTTGCCGATCTCGTCTGTCAATGTTTGCGAAGCGATCGCTGTAACAATAAGATTCTCGCAGCGATCGATCGTGACAAGATCTATAACCCAATACCTTTTGAAGAATTTTTACTGTAGGTATCTTCCAAATTCACGGTCTATGGTATATTAATAGTCCGATTGTTCTAGGACGCATAGCTCAGTTGGTTAGAGCACCACGTTGACATCGTGGGGGTCACTGGTTCGAGTCCAGTTGTGTCCATACTTCAAAACTCTGTCTTAGTAAACGGTGTTATGCGAAAAACTTTCTTTTAAGACGCTTAAATTGAGTTTATCGATTCGACTTTGCATAGATACTGCATAGCATTCCTAGTCTGGTGAGGTACAGTAACAGCAATGTATGAACCATCCTAAAATATCCACCAAAGAAAGTTGAGCAAAAGCGTCCTGAATCGCTTTGCCTAAATTTGTATAGCTCCTAGCGCCAATAGTGCGAAGTATAGCTGCAAGTTATCTTGGAATCAAAAAGAAATGAATCGTTAAGATGATTCACTGCATGAAATTTCAGGAATGCTCACCTCAATACAGTTCGTACTTCATTAATTGACAAGGTAACGTTCCATTGAATATTGCTGTTCGTTGGGATGACTTTAGTCCAATCGATCGCGATAGTTCCTTATTACCGCTCAGCACGAACGCAGTCCAACCCTTAAATCGTTGTTTGAGCACATCCCCCAATAGCTTATAGAATGCGCCCAAATCGCTATCTTTTCCCAAGCGTTCGCCATAGGGGGGATTGCAGAAAAAGACACCACTATCAGCGGGCGCACATACTTCCGAAAGTTCGATTTGAGAGAAATAGACATGTTCCAGTACGCCGCAGGTCTTAGCATTTGCGATCGCTTGTTCGATCACGTTAGGATTGCGATCGCTACCCCAGATCGGTGCGGGTAGCGTATCGCGTTCGCCTTCCTGCGCTTCTTGCGCCAACCGCTTGAAAAGGGAGAGGTCAAAGTCGAGCCAAGTCTCAAATCCAAAGCGATCGCGAAACATTCCTGGAGCAATATTTAGCGCTTTCAAACAGGCTTCTAGGGGTAGGGTTCCAGAACCACAGAGCGGATCGTAAAACATCTGCTCTGGTTGCCAACCTGAGATTTGAATCAATGCGGCTGCCAGAGATTCCTTAAGGGGGGCTGAGCCTACCGCTGGGCGATAGCCCCTACGGTGCAGACTATTGCCAGAACTGTCGAGACTGACCGTGCAAACCTCGCGATCGATATGCACGCCAATGCGTACATCGGGTTCTTGGGTCTCGACATCCGATCGCGCCCCAAACCGATCTTGCTGCTGATCGACGATCACATTTTTAACCTGAAGCGCCGTAAAGTGGGTGTGGTTGAGGCGATCGCTTTTACCTGTGGCATTGACTGCCAGCGTCAAATCTGGCGTGAGATACTCCGCCCAATCAATCGCCCTGATCCCTTCATAGAGATCCTCGGCATCGCGACAGGGAAATTCATCCAGTTTCCATAAAATTCGGAACGGTAGTCTTGCAAAAAGGTTGACGCGATAGAGCAAGGCGCGATCGCCCTCAAAGGCAGCTCCACAAAATCCTGGCTCTACGGAATGAGCGCCGAGTTGCTCTAACTCTTGAGCCGCAAGCGTTTCTAGTCCTCGGGCTACCGTTGCAAAATATTGATTCATAAACCTATGATACGGTTGATTGTAGTGATTTGTTAAGTTCCCTTTCCGCTGACCTAACTTTATGATCGCAATCGATCCACCAACGCTGACGCCGTTGAATAGTATTTTTCTGTTTGGAACTGCCTTTCTTGGGGGTGGTCTCAATGCCGTAGCAGGGGGTGGGAGCTTCATTACCTTCCCAACCCTCATCTTTACAGGGGTTTTGCCGATCGCAGCGAATGCCACCAATAACACGGCGATGTGGGTGGCTGGTTTGGCGAGTGCGGGGGCATACCGCAAAGATTTGGATATGCAAGGACGCTCGATCTTGATTTTGAGCATCACCAGTTTAGTCGGTGGCATCTTGGGCGCGATCGCCTTGCTATTCACCTCTCCCGATGTGTTTAAGAAACTGATTCCCTATTTATTGCTGCTGGCAACGCTGGTATTTATCTTTGGCGAATCGATCAAAGCCCGAATCCAAGCGCTGAGTCAGAAATCATCCTCTGAGCCACCGTCCCTCTTGAGCTTGGTGGTAGCGCAACTAGCGATCGCCATCTATGGCGGCTTTTTTGGGGCAGGTATCGGCATTTTAATGCTGGCAACCTTAACGCTTTCGGGCATTAAAAATATTCACGCCATGAATGCTTTAAAAGCCTTTTTGGCAACCTGCATCAATGGGATTGCCATTGTTCCCTTTATCTTTGCGGGTGTAATTGTATGGCCCCAAGCCCTACTGATGGCGGTGGGCGGTTCCTTGGGCGGCTATATCATTGCGCGTTTTGCTCGAAAGATTCAACCTGCGATCGTGCGGCGATTTGTGGCGATCGTAGCAGTGAGTATGACGGCTTACTTTTTCATTCTCGGCTAGCGATTATCAAACAGCCCCCTTACTTTTGTAAGGGGGCTGGGGGTATAGGTTCTCTTATTCCAAATTGACGTTATTCTGACGTTATTTCTGGCGTTATTAAAGAGAGGCATTTTCACAATGGATCGAGAATTTCCGTTGAGGCTTTAGCGACTGGTTAAAGCAGGAACCTTTAGGGCTTGTCCCGTATAGAGATCGGGATAGAGTGGGAAGCGATCGCAGAGGGTGGCAACTCTTTGTTTGCAGGTTTCTTGTACGGCTTCGTCTTCTGGGTTGAGCAAGCGATCGGCAATAATATCGGCGATCTCGCGAAACTCCTCTGTACCCAAGCCCCTTGTGGTCATGGCGGGAGAACCCACTCTCAAGCCACTGGTGACAAACGGTGAAGTCGGATCGAAGGGAACCGTATTTTTATTTGCCGTGATATTAACCCCACTGACAAGCAGATCGGCAACCTTGCCAGTCATGCCAATGCAACGTAGGTCGATCAGCATCAAGTGATTATCTGTGCCATCAGAAACCAACTTAAATCCACGTTTTTGCAGTTGTGTTGCCATCGCTTGAGCATTCGCAATGACTGCGCCAGAATAGGCTTTAAATTCAGGTTTTAAGGCTTCACCAAAGGCAACTGCCTTACCTGCAATTACATGCTCTAAAGGCCCACCCTGAGTCCCGGGGAACACAGCCTTATCGAGTTTTTTGCCCAGTTCCGCATCACGGGTGAGAATCAAGCCACCACGGGGGCCGCGTAGGGTTTTATGGGTTGTGGTTGTGACCACATCGCAGAAAGGAATTGGATTGGGATGATGTCCTGTTGCCACCAAACCAGCAATATGGGCAATGTCGGCAAATAGGTAAGCTCCAATCTCGTCAGCGATCGCTCTAAATTTATCAAACTGAATCACGCGAGGATAGGCAGAATAGCCGCAGACCAATAACTTGGGTCTATGCTTCAAGGCAAGTTCGCGCACCATGTCGTAATCTAGCTGTTCGGTTTCTGGGCTAACGCCATAATGCACTGCCTTAAACCATTTGCCCGAGACGTTCACAGGTGAGCCGTGGGTTAAGTGTCCACCGTGGGACAAGTCCATACCCATAAAGGTATCGCCGGGCTCTAAAAGAGTCAAAAACACGGCAAAGTTAGCCTGTGCGCCTGAGTGGGGTTGAACGTTGGCATGTTCGGCTCCAAAGAGTTGTTTGGCGCGATCGATCGCGATCGCCTCAATCTCATCCACAATTTCGCAGCCACCGTAGTACCGCTTACTAGGCAAGCCTTCGGCATACTTGTTGGTCAGTACCGAGCCTTGTGCTGCCATTACCGCAGGAGAGGTAAAGTTTTCGCTGGCGATTAATTCAATATTGCTGCGCTGTCTCTCTAGTTCTTGATTAATCAGGCCTGCGATCGCGGGGTCGGTATTCGCTAAAAATGAAATGTCTGCCACTCAAATATCTCCTAAACGTAGTGCTATCCATGCACGCAAGTCATATTGAGATATGCTAACACGCCAGATTGAGCAATTTGTTACGGCAAGGGGATATCGGTGTTGGGGCACAAGCTTAAGAATGGGATTTTTATTTAGAATCGCAGCTAGCCCAGAGAATTCTTGATTGCGCTAAATGGCTGATAGCTTTACAAACGAATTTGTTGGAAAATTTCGTTTATATTTAATAAAAACATAAACATGGAGGATTTGCGAATCTCAACATGCTGTTTTTATTAGGTGGGTTATTTCCAAAGCATCCTTTTCAATAAGGATTTTAAGTATTTCAAATTTGGTGAAAAGTATATTTAGGGCTAGAGTCTACTTTTCCACAGGCGTTTTACGCTTCTTACTGATGAAGTCAGTTTCAATGTAAGCGCTAAATCTCAAGTGGAGTGGGCGGGTGGCTCTCAATATAAAACGCATCGGATCTTGAAATCCAAACGTGTTTTGTTTCTATTTTAAAGAGAGCCAATTTTTGAGAAGTGAATCGCCCAAATCCTTCCTTAAGAGTAATCGAGCAATGGTTTAATGAATTACCAACGATCGAGGAGCTAAAAAAAGTCCCTGGTTTTGAGGTTAGCAAGCCCTACTATTTTGTGAGAATGGGCGGCAAATGGCATATTGGCAAAGAAAATCCCTACGTTGACGTCAAAAACCTCTGTGGTAAGCCAGAAAATATTCAGTGCTTTGCCGATGGTCCCGATATTAATAAGCGACTTGTAGGTAAAAGAGATAGTGAATCAGCAAGTCTCAATACCGTTAGAATCGTAGCAGAAAGAAAAGAAGGGCATATTTCAGGTGGATGCCTATTTGGAAAGAGCTTGCTGGATGAATCTGTATGTTTTGTATGGGAACAAACTCCCCAAGAAATTTACAGAAAACAAATCAATGATTACAAAAAATCACATTCGATCAGTCCTTTTTGGAAAATATTTGCCTGTTTCTTTTTGATCGTAATCATTGGAGCCGCAGAAATTTATTGTAATAATAAAAAAACTTCGCCTCCCGATACAACAGCCCAAACTCAGGTTGAGAATGCTGAAATCATCAACAAACTAAATTTGGAATATCAAAAACTTCCGTTAAATCAAAAGATATTCTTTTTGCAGAGAACGGGTTTATCTAAATCATCAGATTCAAAATCTACCTTTGAAAAGAAGTCTTTAAAAGATTTTATCTCAAGGCATTTTTACAAAAACAAGCCCTTATTTGATAATCCCTCTCAAAGAACTTTATTTCTCAAACACCTGTCAAATGAAATTGGGCTATCGATCGCACAAAATTTCTAAAGTACTTTGACGTGACAAAAATACTCCTCTTTGGGAATCGATCTGGCAGCCGTCAGGATGGGGTGAGACTGCCAGTAGCGTAGGGAATTGAAATGGATTTAAGAGGTTCGAGCCGCGATCGCATCGCCAAGAATTTTAAATAAATTGCTCTTGGTTTGGGCATGAGCTTCCTGTTCCCGCTGGAGAGCTTCTAGGGTGTCTTGATAGAGAAGCTTCCATCGTTCGCTTTCACTCTTATACTTTCGCAACCGTTCGATCAGGTCTTGAGCAGAAATTGTTTTCGTAACCATAAAACATCCTCACAGATTTTATAGATCGCTAGCCATCGATCCCGACCCCAAATAAGTTATTTGGGATCGTTGGAAACAAATCATAATGCCTTTAGCCAATTTCGGATCAACTCATTGACGCGATCGGGAATTTCGTCATGGGGACAATGCCCTGCCGTTACATAATGTTCTATGAGTGTAGGGTAATGCTCCTTAAACTTGGCTCCCCGCGCCCTTGTATTCATCCAAGGATCGCCTTCTCCCCAAATATTGAGTAAAGGGCAAGTCATCACCGACAACAGCTCATCGACTTTTTTACCCTGTGGCGTACTAAAAACCGAGGCAAATACTTGTGCTGCACCGCGATCGCAGGAAGGACGATAGATCTCTTCGACCAATTGGTCAGTTACAGCAGATGTATCGACATAGACCTTGAGCAAGGTCTGACGAATGCGCGATCGCCGTCTGACTAGCTGAAACAGCAAATTATTAGCCCAGGGCTGCTTGAGAACCGATTGGGCGACTTTACCCACGGCTTTTTGCACGGGATTAATCTTTTTCGCGCCCAGTGGATTGGTATCGGTAAAAGGCCCCGCACTATTGAGCAAGATGATGCCTGCCACAGACTGCGGATAATCGGCTGCCACGCATAAAGCAGCGTAGCCCCCCAAAGAGTTCCCAGCAATGACCGTAGGGCGACCAATTTTTTGCTCGATAAACTCATGCAACTGATCGCGCCAGAGATCGCCGCTATATTGCCAGTTGGGTTTTTGCGATCGACCAAAGCCCAGCATATCGATCGCCCACACTTCAAAATCGCGGCTGAGTTCGGTAATATTTTTACGCCAGTGATCGGTTGATGCGCCAAACCCATGCACGAGTAACAAAGGCGGCTTTTGCGAGTTTTGTCCTGCTTGGGTGTAATAGATTTTCTGGTCGCGCCAAAGCCAATAGTCTCCAGCGATCGGCATAGTAGAGATTGCAGTCATGAAGTCGCTCAAATGGGTTTTCTTTACATATCTTAACTACTATCCTAACTTACAGAATATCAACCAGAATATCGACTAAATCAAACTAGACTAGTACAAAGCTCCACAACTAAAAATTCTATAGACTTAGACTTAATGACTGCGCCGTTACTCACTACTACTCAGGTCAATCGCGCTGCACTCACACCGATGATGCAGCATTACATTGAAACCAAAGATCAGTATCCCCACGCCTTAGTGCTCTATCGGCTAGGTGACTTTTACGAAGCTTTTTTTGAAGATGCCCAGCTCATTTCCCGCGAATTAGAACTCGTCCTCACAGGTAGAGAAGGGGGAAAGGAAATCGGGCGCATTCCCATGGCAGGCATTCCGCACCATGCCCTCGATCGCTATGCTGCCCAATTAGTCGAGAAAGGATTTTCGATTGCGATCTGCGATCAAATGGAATCTGCCGCTGTGGCGCAGGGATTGGTGCGGCGGGAAGTGACAAGGGTGATCACGCCAGGCACGGTGATCGAAGAGGGGATGCTGCCCGCAAAGCGCAATAATTTTTTGGTGGCAGTGGTGAATGCCGCAGAAAACTGGGGGCTTGCCTATGCCGATATTTCCACGGGCGAATTCCAGACGACCCAGTTGCGCAGTACGGAACAGTTGGTACAGGAACTCTTGCGACTGCAACCCGCAGAGGTGCTCTTACCGATGGATAGTCCTAATTTGCATGGATTAAAAGAGTTCTTTAAAGCCAAAAATCAGCCCGAGCATCATCCTACACAAGATGCGATCGCCGAAAAGCGCGAACCCATAGAACTGCCCTCGGCTTACACAAAACTACCCGACTCCCTTTGTTACACGCAGCGATCGCAAACACCTTTTTCCCTTGCTGAAGCCAAACAGCGATTGCTGGAAACCTTTCGCGTGCGATCGCTGGAGGGATTTGGCTGTAATGCCCTGCCTTTGGCAATTCGCGCTTCGGGCGGACTGCTGGAATATCTATCCGCGACCCAAAAAAATCTCCAGACTCCGTTACAGAATCTTTCCACCTATACGGTGAGCGACTATCTCTTGCTCGATCACCAAACCCGTAGAAATCTAGAAATCACCCAAACGGTTCGAGACAGCACCCTCTATGGCTCTCTGCTCTGGGCATTGGATAAAACCACCACAGCCATGGGGAGCCGCGCCCTACGCCGCTGGTTGTTGCAGCCTTTAAAGAATATTCAAGCCATTGGCGATCGCGCCGATACGGTCGCAGAACTCTCTAGAAATCACAGCCTGCGCAAGAGCCTACGCCACGTTCTCAACCAGATTTATGACATCGAACGGCTATGCAGTCGCGTCGGGGCTGGTACTGCCAATGCCAGAGATCTCATTGCCCTAGCCCAGTCCCTCGGAAAACTCAGGGATGTTTCTGAGGTAGTCCTCGATGCTTGCTCTCCCTATCTGATTGGCTTGCAACAGGTACCATTGGATTTGGAACAACTCGGCGATCGCTTGGTGAATACCCTCGTGGAACAACCGCCGATTTACCTCACGGAAGGAGATCTGATTCGAGCAGGTGTGAATTCGCAACTGGATGAATTGCGCCAACAGGCGAAGGCGGATCTCGATTGGCTGGCAAATTTAGAGAAACTAGAAAGAGAACGCACGGGCATCAGTACGCTCAAACTCGGCTATAACAAGGCATTTGGCTACTACATCAGCATCTCAAAGGGCAAAAGCGATCAGGCTCCCAAGGACTACAAACGCAAGCAAACCCTCACAAATGAGGAACGCTATGTCACACCAGAGTTAGAAGAAAGAGAAGCTCGCATCGCCAAAGCCAAGGAAGCCTTGAATCTTTTGGAGTACGAACTGTTTATCGAATTGCGAACGGAAGTCGCCAAACATATCGAACCGATGCGCGCGATCGCGCAGGCTTTAGCCGCAGCCGATGCGCTCTGTAGTTTTGCTGAGGTAGCAGTTACCTACAATTACTGTCGTCCCGTGATTGCTGAGAATCGTTCGATTCAGATTAAAAATGGTCGCCATCCTGTCGTAGAGCAGTCCTTACCCGCAGGATTCTTTGTGCCCAATTCTGTGAATTTGGGTTATCCGTTATCCGCGAACCCTGAAGACACAGAATCCTCTCCAGATAGCGAACACCCCGATCTGATCGTGCTGACGGGGCCGAATATGAGCGGGAAAAGTATCTTTTTGCGACAAGTGGGATTGATTCAACTGATGGCTCAGGTGGGAAGTTTTGTACCTGCGGATGTGGCGAATTTAGGCTTATGCGATCGCATCTTTACTAGAGTGGGCGCAGTGGATGACTTGGCGACAGGACAATCAACCTTCATGGTAGAGATGAATGAAACGGCAAACATTCTCAATCATGCCAAGGAAACTTCTCTGGTGTTGCTAGATGAGATTGGTCGGGGAACTTCTACGTTTGATGGCATGGCGATCGCTTGGTCAGTCGCAGAATACCTCGCCACTGCGCTAAAGGCACGCGCCATCTTTGCGACACACTACCATGAGTTAAATGAGTTGGCGAGTTTGCTCCCCAATGTGGCAAACTTCCAAGTTACGGTGAAGGAGTTGGAAGACGAAATCATCTTTTTGCATCAAGTTCAACCTGGTGGAGCCGATCGCTCCTATGGTATCGAGGTGGGTCGCTTGGCGGGCTTGCCACCCACAGTAATCAGTCGAGCCAAACAACTCCTTGCCTACATCGATCGCAACAGCCGCATTGCCACGGGACTTAGAAATGCTGGTAATCCTTCACCTGAGAAAGCTCCAGCTAAGAGCAAAACCAAACCAGATAAAGCGCAATTGAGCATCTTCGATCGCGATATTTAGGAGTTCTGGTGGCGATCAATAACACTTAATGGGAAACTCATCAAAGCTAATCATAGCAATCAGTTATTTAGCCATGCCCCTACTACTCATCTCCGATAGTTTTTACAGCAAATTCCGATCAAATTCACCACAAGATAAAGGTTGTAATACCATTTTCAAAAATTAATGCGTCGCATTGTTTTTGAAAGACCGCGTGGAGCGCGAAACTCAAACCTCGATCTGTTGCAAATTCAAGTGAAATTGGGATAAGATCAAGTCCAGCCTTAGTTTTAGGATAAATTCTGTGGTTTGTCAGAATGCAATTTGCTGTAAGAATGCTTCTGCCGTAACCACCATCACATCGCGAAATGGGTGTAATACAAGCAAATCTTTATCACCACTGATTATGTACTGGGCTTTTCCGCTCAATGCCAAGTCTAAAACTTTATCATCTTTCGGATCTCGGCATTCTTGCACGTTTTCAACTATCTCAATTAGAACTCCTCTCTCTACTAAAGCTTCTAAAAATTCTTCTCGTTCTTCACTTGTCACATACCGATTAAATCTTTCGCGTCCCAATACCTCATTCAATTCCTCCAAAAGGTCAAGCGACAATAACACTTCTCCATTTGCTAGAGCATATCGAAGTGCTTGAGCGGGCTTTCCATTCTCAAATAGGAGCGCACTAATAATCACGTTTGTATCAAAAACGTAGCGCACGTTAATTCTCACTTAAAATTGAATCCAGAATTTCTGGGGTCAATCCTCGCCCTTGAGCATTCCGACTAATAGTGCTCATAACCATTTCTAGAGTCTTTTTGCTTCGCGTTGTATCACTCAGCTTGAGGCTAAGTAGTGCCTCTAATTTGCGGCGTTGTTCATCAGATGCAGCCTCAAAGATACGAGCGACCTCAGCATTAACGCGGATTTTGATGGTTTTTGTTTTCATCGCTAATTACTTAACATCTTCTAATAAAGATACTGTCTAACGAATAAGCCCTTGGATGTTGTCGAAATTCAAAATAATCATTGCCTATCCCTACTTAGGGTTATTTAGCCCTTCTTAAGAAATATTACTAGTACTTATACACAGACTTTTTGAATAAAATAACCCATTTACTAATTATACTCAAACTTTCTGGATAAAACATGGTAATTTACCGAGACTTGTACGAATCAAAGTCTTGATTTGCAGGTAGGCGTATTAACGAAGCTGCAATTACAAAACAAACCTCTAGATAGCACCTCAAACTAGGAACGGCTAGTAAACTCCAACTCGGCATCGACAATTTTTGTCCATCCAATACATCTGATTGGTAATGCCGTACTAACTCCTACTGCAATCCAAGAGTATGTTTCAACGCTCGATCGATTTCAATTGCGGGTAATGAGCCAATCGAACGCTGAATAGCAGAGAGTGTAATCGTTGCCAAGTTATCGAGCATGACCACTGAATCAGTCAATAGCCCCGATTGCTGCCCTTCGATGGAACTTAAAAGCACAGTAACTCGCCTAGGATGTCCTGCTCTCATCATCTGACTAGTAATCATCGCAACAATAATTTGAGGTAAGCCTGTCAGCAAGTTATCTGCTTGAACGACCAAAGCTGGTCTTGTTTTGGCAGTAGTCAAGTTAGAGTTTGGAAAAAGAACCAAAACAACATCATTGCGTCTAATGGTTAGCTTTGGCTGCGTCATAATCGTCGTAGATACTCATTTCTGGGCTATCCCAATCCTCTGCAAAGGTTGCCAAATTTGCTCGCAAGACTTGAGCTTGAACCCTGTCAATGTCATGAGAAGCGAGGTCGATCTCGTTCGAGCTAACAAAAGCCACAATAACCCGCGTTTCTTCATGTATGTTAGGAGGTTGTTCGACAAATTCTACTCGACCATTCCGATAAATTCCTTCAACAGTAGTTAGCATTTTGTTTTCTGCATCCTGTATCTACAACATTATAAAGGCAAGCAAGTCTCCCATAGGCAGGAATACGCCATCACGATTTTCGATCGCTACAACAGTTAAACGCTTTACTCACAGCCCTAATTGTCGCCTCGCCTCAAACAAGCCTAAAGCTGCGCTTACCGATAAATTTAAACTGCGTACCTTGGGGTGTTCCATAGGAATACAGACATTTTCGCATTGGACGATGAGGTCTTTGGGTAAACCCTTCGATTCGCTGCCAAATAGCAACCAGTCCCCCGCCTGAAATTGAAAATCCCGAAAACTGCGATCACTGTAGACACTAAAACAAACCAACCGTCCCGTAGCCACCTGCTTGAGCGCCTCTAAATTGGGGTGAACCTGCAAATTGACATATTCCCAATAATCTAAGCCTGCCCGTTTGAGTTGGCGATCGCTAATCTCAAAGCCCAGGGGTTCGACCAAATGCAAAGGCGTGTTCGTAGCAGCACATGTCCGCGCAATATTGCCCGTATTCGGTGGAATTTCTGGATAAACTAACACAACCTGTAGCATAGAGACTTTTGTTTTCTGAATTTTTGTGCGGATGGTTACATTTTGACTAGCACTAGTCTAATCTTAGATTTAGGATAGTAACTGTCGAAATTACCAATTTGCTAACAGTGAGGTTATGTCAGTAAGGAAAAGTAATCTAAAGGCTGAATCGACTTTTCAAGAGCGATTTGTTCAAGCTGTAAAAAACGATCTGATTGCAGGCTTACTTGTCATCATTCCCCTCGCAACCACAATTTGGTTGACCTTGACCATCGCCGCTTGGAGCATCGATCTCCTGACGCGCATTCCCAAGCAGCTCAATCCCTTAATGGGATTACATCCCCTGCTGATCAATTTGATCAACCTACTGGTGGGCTTAGCCGTGCCCCTAGCCAGTTTGTTGCTCGTGGGGCTGATGGCTCGTAATTTTGTCGGTCAATGGCTGCTGAAAATCAGCGAATCGCTTTTGCAGTCTATTCCCTTGGCTGGGGCAGTTTATAAGACACTCAAACAACTCCTGCAAACCCTCTTACAAGATTCTAACGAAAAGTTTCGGCGAGTCGTGTTGGTGGAATACCCTCGGCGGGGCATCTGGCGCATTGCCTTTGTCACAGGCGAAATCGGCGGTGAAATCGAGGCAGACTTGGAGCAGTCGATGCTAAGTATCTTTTTGCCCACAACCCCTAATCCTACAAACGGTTGGTACGCGATCGTGCCTGAAATGGATGTGGTAAACCTATCGATGTCCGTAGAGGACGCGTTTAAGCTAATTATTTCTGCGGGTATCGTTTTACCCGAACAACTGATTCCTACGGCAACAAAAGTCCCTTTAAACGAGTTGGAACTGCCACAGCACGAGGTACAATTACGCGCCGATCAATGAGTTACCTCATGAATTAACCCTGCAAAAGCTTAAAAGGAATGCACCCCCAGTTTTTAGTAAAGAGATTGGGTAATTTTTCAACTCAAGCAACAATTCCAACATGAAACCAAACACGAGGTTGTCATAATTCCCGTTATTCATCAAAAGGGACTTTTCATGACCATCTCACTATCGGGACTTATCCTACTCATCGTAATCGCGGCTGTTTGCGGTGCTATCGGAAAAGCCATCGCGGGTGACGTTCAAGGCGGGTTAATCGTCTCCATAGCCCTTGGCTTCATCGGAGCTATTCTTGGTCCTTGGGTGGCTCAGGCACTCAAACTCCCAGAGCCTTTTACGATCGCCATTGATGGACATCCCTTTCCAATCCTGTGGTCAATTATCGGTGCTGCCCTTTTTGTGGCGTTCATTCACCTATTCTCACGTCGAAGGTGGTAACTGGCTACTGCGTTTAGCCTAAAAGAGAGTCGTTTGGTTGCAAGCTGGTTGTCAGCGACGAACCTATCGCTTAATATCAGGAAAATTCCATTGATATTGATTGGGAAATAAAAAGTTTGTAAACGAAAGCGAAATGCTGACGTCTAGCGATCGCACGTAATGCCACCAAGCAACGGGTATAAAAATCACTTCCCCGGGCTCTACTACCACATCAATCATTTTTACCTGTTTGAACAATGGAAAGCGATCGTAGTCAGGGTTATCTAAATCGACTTCGCTAAAAACACCCCTATAGTTATAGATTAAATGGTTGTAATAGGGAGGAATCATCTTCCAGTGCTTGCGTCCGTAGACCTGTGCCATAAATATATTGGCAGTATCCTGATGTAGCGGGGTGATCGTGCCAGCAGGACCAAGCCAAAAGAAGAAATTGCCTTTTGTATTTTTGGGATCTAGGTATTCAGGGAAGAATTCAATCTGGTCAACGAGGCTTTGCATGCCTTCGCGTTCGATATTGCGATTATTGGCAACCATATAAAAATCATTCGTCGGATCGCTGTTAACAATCAAGTCAACATAGTCGCGCATGAGTAATTTTGTGCGGTGGAGATCGACATTAATTTCATGGATTGGATCTGAATTTCTGCCAGTCTGTACTTCAATTTCGACATCGCCATAGTTAGCTTTTAAATATTCAGGACTCCATAGAGATAAAGCTGGCCAGTTATCCATTAGTCCAGTCAAAATCACTGGGGTACTGGTGGCATAATAATTTTCTAAAAATTCTTGCTGCGTCAGCTTGTCTCGACGCTCTATTTGCTGTTGTTTGGGCGATAGCTCTGCCAGTTTGATGCTGATATCGGCATGAGATTCGAGCTTTCTCAGGGCATCGGTAAAGTTTCTACCTGCTTGAAAATAGGGATGAGATCTAACAGTTTGTAACTCTCTACGCGCTACATTGGCATCAATGCCATGCTGAACAAGGGTTTGAACGAGCGAATTATCATCTGCTCCTAATAGTTTATTCTCAGCAATCCATCGTTTCCAGTCGTCGGTTAGAGGCTTAGAGGGAACAACAAAAGGATTGTATTTGAGTGGACTAAATTCTTGAGTACCCAATTGATTGAAATAAGTCATTGTCTTTCACTCGGTTCTGTTGCAAAAAAATGAGTAGCTATAAACTTCCTAGGACGTAGTGTCGCCACTTAAAGGAGCAAGTGCCTGGTGTTTATGTATAGCAATCCTATTTAACTTGTGTGTAGGCACAACTCATAAATTGCCCCCACAATTCTATGGAGAAAACAAAGTAGAACAAAGAAGCTCTCATGTATCATTTAGAAGCGCTATAAAGGGCGCAGAAGAGAAAATCTCCAAATCCTAAATCTTTGAAGAAAAGCCAAAAAGACAAGTTCATTTTCCCTTAAATCCCTAGCTTCCACAAGGTAGTTACCAAATGGATAGTATAGTGACTCAAAGTAAACCATTGCGATGAGTTCTAGATTTGAGCTAGTTATAAAGAAATGTTGTGTAACCCCATTACAGAAATTTCTGTAACTCCTGAGTCACCGTTAGATATTCCACTTCCACCTGCTGCATTAGAGATTCTATGTCACTGGAATCGTTCTTTTTACCCTTCATTTCTATACTCAGCAATAGATCGCCGAGTTTCTTAGCGCCTAAAATATAGCTACAACCCTTGAGCGTATGGGCAACGTGATAAATTTCAGGTAAATCAACTTTTTTGATATTCTCCCTCAATCGAGCCATGAGAGGAGGAGATTCTTCCTTTAAAAACAGATTAATCATACGCTCAACCAATCTAGGATCGATATCCCGTAGCGATTGGATTGCACTAGGCTCGATCGCTTCTACAGTATCAAGACGATCTCCTTCTTCTTGGGATGGTTGATCGATTCCCTGTCCCCACTTTTCTACCATGCGTTGGAACGCATCAAACAAAATTGGTTTACTAATGTAGTCATCCATGCCTGCTTGCAAACACATTTCGCGATCGCCTTGCAAGGCACTAGCCGTCATGGCAATAATCTTTGGACGCGGATAAGGCAATAATAGATCGGCCCAATTTTTGGTCAAGAAGTTAGCAGTTTCTAGCCCATCTAATTTCGGCATTTGAATATCGGTAAACAGGATATCGTATTGCTTGTGTTGCACGGCTTCGATCGCATCTTGTCCGTTCCCAACCACATCAGCTTGGTATCCCATCTTTCCTAACATGGCGATCGCCAATTCTTGGTTAATGACATTATCCTCTGCCAACAAAATATTGAGTGGGAGAACTTCGCCTAATTTCTGCCCTTGGTTGAGCCGAGATGATAAAGGCTGGAGAGAACTCACTAATTTTGAGTCTTCTGGGATTTGGTCAGTGATTTCAGAGGCGATCGTGAAATAAAAGGTTGACCCCTCTCCTTCTTTACTCTCAACCCAAATCCATCCTTTCATCATCTCAATCAGACGACTACAAATGACCAAACCTAACCCCGTACCACCATACTTACGCGCAGTCGCAATATTTGCCTGTGTAAATGCTTGAAATAACCGACTGACATCTTCTTCAGAAATACCAATTCCCGTATCTCGGATAGAGAATAAAATCATCACTTCTTCGCCTTGGGGCGGAAGCGCTTGAGGTGTCTCTAGTTTGACGGATACCTCCACTTCTCCTGCTTCTGTAAACTTAACGGCATTATTAATTAAGTTCAAGAGGATCTGACGCAGGCGCGTGACATCACCCAAAATATAGGTAGGAATATCTGGAGCAATGTTGTAATGCAAATGGAGATTTTTCTCTTGGATTTTGGGTGAAATTAGTTCGTAAATATCACGGACAACTGCTCGGATATCAAGAGGTTGATGCTCTAGCTCCAACTTACCCGAATCAATTTTGGAGAAATCTAGAATATCGTTTACGACGGTCAACAGAATCTCACCACTGACCTGAGCCGTTCTAACATATTTATACTGTTCGGGCGTTAGGTCGGTAGTCGCCAGCAGTTGGGTTACGCCCAATACGCCATTAATCGGCGTTCTGATCTCATGACTCATCATTGCCAGAAAGTCAGCCTTGGCTCTCGCAGCTAGTTCTGCTTCTTCTTTCGCTTGCTGAACCTCTTTTAACAATTCTGTTTGCCTAATTTCTGCCAATTTGCGCTCTGTAATATCTCGGAAGCTCCAAATCAGCCCTAAAAACTTATGCTCGGGGGAGGAGACAGGACTGGTGTAGTACTCAAAGACTTTGGCATCAATATTGACCTCACCGTGAATTACCTGATCGGCATTTTCATAGCCTTGCTCGATCAAGTTCATTAAGGTATCTGGGAGATCGACCCTAGAGAGCAAAAGACTTGATTCCAATTTCGGATCGGACAATTCTTGTTCAAGATTCCACATTTTGCAGAATCGACGATTATAGCTAAAGATACGTCCTTGCTCATCCGTTGCTAAAATTCCATCGAGCGACGATTCTTTTTGAGCCTTTAACAGGGCATTACTATATTGCAACTCATTGTTTTGCTGAGCCAGAAGTTCTTGTAGCGTCACGAGCTGATCGAAGATTGCTTTTTTTTCTAAGCGTGTAGCGATCGCTTTGAGCAACTCTTCAGGCTTTAACGGCTTGGCTAAATAATCGTCTGCCCCAAGCTCCATGCCTTGACGAATATCAGCGCGATCGGCTTTTGCGGTTAAAAAGATTAGAGGAATTGTAGCGGTTGTGGGATCTTGTCGTAATGCCTGTAGCACGCCATAACCATCTAGTTCGGGCATCATCATGTCACAAACAATTAGATCGGGACTGTGATCTCTTGCTTGCTGTAATCCAATCAAGCCATTTTCAGCCGTAATCGTCTCAAAGCGTTCCAGTATCAAAACATCCTGAATATTCTCTCGGATATAGGGATCGTCTTCAATGACAAGAATTTTTTTAGAACAAATATCTACCATATTTATTGTCAAAAAGTCGCTGGATGGTACTTGTTAAGATGTCTCAGTTTAACAGGTTTGTCAAAATAATCATTTACACATGTTTTTAGATATTTTTCGCGCTTATTTGTCATAGCGATCGCAGCCATCCCAATTCTTGCAATGCCTGCCAGACAAGACTTAGCATGAATTCAGCAAGGGACTTCAGCCTACCTATGCTTGTTTAGAGGCAGGAAAAGTATTTGATACTCGTCCATGAAGATTCCCACTGACCAATAGTCAGATATAGTCCCGCCGTCATAATTCCACCCACAAGCGTGCATTTAAATAATGCCAAAAAGCTCGAATCACGGTATTGGGATAAAAGATTTATCCTGTCTAGAATTCTTAAACTAAAACGACTTAAAAGCCATAACAAAGTGCCAATGATTCCTACTGCTACGATGGTAAGTATCAATCCTTCGAGCATAAGATCGTCAGTTTGAGCGTTTGTGAAGGCAAATTTTAGAAAACCAGAAAGTCCTAATAGCTGTAGTAGGAATGAGTTACCCATGAGAATTCGATCGATTCTTTGTGCCAATGGAATTTGCTGTTTTGCGATCGCATGAATCACCAATAGCAGAATGAATGGGATCGAAAAATAGAGCGCGTAACGAATCACGTAGTAATCATAAGGATAGCTACCAGGAAAAAAACGCAGATTGTTATTGAACTTAAGCCCCTTGGCTCGAACATCCGCGCACAGTTGCTCCTTGGTTGAAAACTTAGTGACTGCTTTTGTAGACTCATCAAACAAGAAAAATTTTCGATCGGTTTCTCCAATAATCACCCCATCGTAAAAGCCATAGTTACCAAGGCGATCGACATAAACTCGATCGCCACGGTAAATTGCAGTGCCTACTTTAGGTGGCAAGGTATCGTTATTACCAATTGTATTGCCGCCTGGGGTTGAGATCGACCATTCTGCAAGCCCAATCGTCGCCCAAGCAGGCATCTGTACGCATAGGATTGCAATCAGTACCAACAGAAATTGGATAGGTTTTAACATAATCGGCTTCATTCGACCTATAGATTAAGCAATCAATGTTTCCTTGAAAGATTTCCAAGCGATCCCAATTTACGGATGAGTTTTTGCAAAGGATCTGCCCACAGTCAATTAAGAAATGTTTTGGCAATCTCTCAGGAATCATACAGTTGCCATTTAATGAATATCGCTAGTCTAGGGGAAGATTTGACATAAACATGATGAAGATTGATTTTGGTAGAGAAGTCTGTGGCGAGTTAAATACAGCCGATCGGCGAGAATGGTTAGTTACCAACGGTATTGGAGGCTATGCTTCGGGCACGGTATCAGGAGCGCTTACCCGTCGCTATCATGGTTTGCTGGTGGCGGCACTCAAACCTCTCTTAGAGCGATCGCTGCTGCTATCGAAACTAGATGAAACGGTTCAATACGGACAACAGCTCTATCCGCTTTATACCAATCATTGGACGGGTGGCATTGTGAATCCATTGGGTTATCTCAATCTTGAGAGCTTTACCCTAGAGGGAACGATACCAGTCTGGAGATTTGCCTGTGCCGATGCTCTATTAGAAAAGCGCGTCTGGATGCAGCATGGCAAAAATACGACCTATATTCAATATTCCCTAGAGCGCGGCAGTAGTCCGATCGCACTATCGATTAAAGCCTTGGTCAACTATCGCGATTACCATGGCAACACCGTAGGAAGGAACTGGCAGATGCAGGTAGATGCGATCGCCCAAGGAGTTTGTATTACGGCTTTCCCATCCGCAACGCCATTCTATTTGCTCGGCGATCGCGGAGATCTGACTGCCCATCATGATTGGTACGAGGGTTTCGATCTGGCTGTAGAACGCTATCGTGGTCTCAGCGATCGCGAAGATCACCTCCATGCAGCTACCTTCACAGTCACGCTGGATCGGGGCGAATCCTTGACGATAATTGCCAGCACAGAATCCAATCCTTCCCTTGATGGGCAAACTGCTTTGCAAGCACAACGCGATCGCGAATCTCAGCTTGTCAATATTTGGAACTCTGCTGATTATTTGAAGATCGATACAAAGTCAGCACCTGATTGGATCGAACATTTGGTTTTGGCAGCAGATCAGTTTGTGGTCGATCGCCCCCTACCTGATCGCCCTGATGGCAAAACGATCATTGCAGGCTATCACTGGTTCTCTGACTGGGGACGCGATACGATGATTAGCTTGTCGGGGTTGACCCTAGCGACGGGACGACCAGAAATTGCCCGTTCGATCTTGCTCACCTTTGCCCAATATCTCGATCGAGGGATGCTTCCCAATCGATTTCCCGATGCGGGAGAGATACCAGAATACAATACTGTAGATGCAACGCTCTGGTATTTTGAGGCGATCCGCGCTTACGATGCAGTTGCTAGGGATGACGAACTACTCCGCCAACTCTTTCCTGCCTTAGAAGAAGTCATAGACTGGCACTGTCGCGGTACGCGCTACCATATCCATCTCGATCGCGATGGCTTGCTCTATGCAGGGGAAGCAGGCGTACAACTGACTTGGATGGATGCTAAGGTGGGCGATTGGGTGGTTACACCACGCATCGGTAAACCCGTGGAAATCAATGCCCTTTGGTATCACGCGCTCGTGGTTATGGCAGCGATCGCCCAGCGATTGGGAAAACCTCACGAACGGTATGACAACCTCGCAGAGCAGGCAAGAAATGGATTTCAGCGTTTCTGGAATTCTTCTGCAGGCTATTGTTTTGATGTCTTGGATAGTCCTGATGGGAATGATGCCACGCTGCGCCCCAATCAAATCTTTGCGATTTCTCTTCCTATGACCTCTCCCCCCACCCCTCTCCTGCAAGGAGAGGGAAGCATGAAATCTCTACTTACTCCCATACAGCAGCGAAGTGTGGTCGATGCCTGTGCGCGATCGCTCCTGACATCCTACGGTTTGCGTTCCTTACCTCCCGACCATCCCAACTATCGAGGGCTTTATGGTGGTGATGCCTATCAACGTGATGGTTCCTATCATCAGGGCACAGTCTGGGGTTGGCTGCTGGGAGCGTTTGTCCGCGCTCATTTACAGGTCTATCAAAATCCTATGCAAGCCCATGCCTTGCTGCAGCCGATGTCCCACCATCTCAAAGCAGGGGGTATAGGTAGTCTCAGCGAAATCTTTGATGGCGATGCTCCCATGCGATCGCGCGGTTGTATTGCCCAAGCCTGGACGGTCGCTGAAGTTTTACAGGCATGGGTATTTATCGAACAATACAGAAAATCCAAGCACTAACTTCCATGGGGCAAAATGCGATCGCAACTGGACTGCCATGTTTAGCTATTGTTTGGTTCCCTCAAATAAGGACTGGAAGAAATCAGCAATTACTTCCCATGCGTGACGATTGGGAAATAAATCAATGCCCGCTAAACTCTTGATAATGTATAGCAAAATTAAAAAGGTGATAATTCTAACAATCAAGACCCCAACAGAAACAAAGGTTTTAGGCTTGTCATCGGGTCTGCCTAAAAGAAAACCTTGAACACCTTGCACGCCAATATCATACGCAAATTTTAGAATCTGCTTGTTATCAATGCCTGTGGCGATACAGCGTTTGTGGAAAATGGGACTGATATGGGCGATCGCCTTTGCCAGTTGTTTTTGTTCGGAAGATTGGGGATCGGCAATCAGATTGCGATCGAGCTTAATTGTATCAATGGGCAGGGATTGCCATTGGTGCAGTGAGAAGTGATTCCCTGTAAAGCTATCCAATACAACGCCACATCCCATTTGCTTGAATGCTTTCATCAATTCCAGAGATTTTATGGAAGTGTGGATGAAAATCGCTTCATCTAGTTCAAACATCAACAGCTTCGGGTTAACGCGATAATGTTCTAGCCATTTTTGTAGTTGAGATAAAAAATCAGAGTCTTCGAGTATTTCCGCTGAAAGATTAATTGAAAGGCTAACCTTAGAATTTTGAGCGAGGATTTCGATGCTTTTTTCTACTACGATCCGATCGAGTTGTCCCATCAGGTGCGTGTTTTGTAAAACCTCAAAGAGTTCGCGAGGCGATCGCAACCTTCCCTCATTATCCCGCCATCGCACCAGAACTTCATTGTGCAAAACTGTCCCTGAGACAATTTCATACACTGGTTGAAACCAAAGCTCAAACTTATCCGCTGCTAACTTAATTTCAGAAAGATAGTCATCTAAATCAAGATCGATGTGCTCAGTTTCTTGGGGGTCAAATTCTGTTTCCATCGGATTTCGTGACTGATTTCATGCTTTATCTTACTTTGCGACCCTACGTCTAAAATAGTTTTTTTTGCAAAAGTTTAGCCCCACTTTATTTCAAAATAACCCAAACCATTTAAACCAAATAACGATATTTTTATAAACTTTTATTAATCCCGATAGGTGATTATTTTTACTTTTTGCTACTGTTAATTCAAGCAATCTTTCATGAGTATGAAAAAATCTAAAGCTTAAGTAGTCAGAGCGCAAATTTTTCAACCTAACATGCCAAAAATTGTCTTTAGCTGTCAGGAGAGAATTATAGATGAATGTCCAAATTAAGGAACTATTGATAATATTTGTATGCTGACACTAAGAATTGCGCAAAACACTTTCTTTAAAGCAACAACCGATCCCTCTAGCTCGCTTGCGGTAACTCAAAAAGCATTTATCAATGCAGGTAAGTCGCTTCAGATTAAGTCATATCAAAAAAAAGGGAAACACTACTTCGTGCAACTGGCTGAGAGCATTTCTCCAGTGGGAGCCTCAGGCTACTTTTTTCACGAGCACGTTCAGATGGAAGAAATTCGTGGCGTTTGGCTTGCCAATGCAGATAGCGACATCCTTCAGTCTAGAGAGAACCTGAGAAAAGGACTTGCCCAATTGAAAGCCTTGGGGTTTAATACGATTTATCCAGTTGTGTGGCAAAGAGGATTCACGCTTTATCCTAGCGAGGTCGCAAAAAATACATTTG
Source organism: Tumidithrix elongata BACA0141 (assembly GCF_036349135.1). Lineage (NCBI taxonomy): Bacteria > Bacillati > Cyanobacteriota > Cyanophyceae > Pseudanabaenales > Pseudanabaenaceae > Tumidithrix > Tumidithrix elongata. The sequence continues at coordinate 16,301 of NZ_JAZBJZ010000008.1, read as the reverse complement.
GAGCTTCTATTTCTCCCGATCCGCACTTTAAAGATAGGGATATGTTAGCCGAGCTGATTGAAGAAGCGAAACCGCATGGCTTCCGAGTGATTGCATGGTTTGAATATGGCTTAATGACCCCCTCTAACGCCATGTTTACACAAACGAGATCGGAGCTTTTGACTGAAGATCGAAATGGTAACAAATCTCTAAGCGATCGCAACATGTGCTGGCTAAATCCTTGCCAACCCGAGGTGCGAGAATTCATTTCAGACCTAGTTGCAGAAGTCGCACAAAACTATTCGATCGATGGCGTTCAATTGGACGACCATTTTGCTATGCCTGTGGAAATGGGATACGATTCTTTTACTTTAGAGCTATTTAATCAAGAAACAGGAGGTGCAGATCCACTGGAAAATCCTAATTCCTATTTATGGAAAAAATGGCGAATGGATAAAATCACAGATTTACTGAGAAAAATATTTCAATCCGTTAAGGCAAAAAATGCCGATTGCATTCTTTCTATTTCTCCCAATCCCCTCGGTTTCTCTCAAAGCAAATGCCTAGCAGATTGGCATATATGGGAACAAGAAGGTCTCATGGAAGAAATGGTCTTACAGGTATATAGAGACGATCTGTCAGCTTTTATTGACGAGCTAAATAAGTCAGAGGTGAGAAATACCCGCGATCGCATCCCCACAGTCATTGGCATTCTGACGGGTCTTAAGGATTCCTGCGTACCTTTTGCCACGATCGAAGCACAGATATCTGAAACTCGCAATCGAGATTTTGCTGGGGTTTCTTTCTTCTTTTTTGGTAGCCTATTCGCTTTTGGCCCCGAGCCAGCTTCAGAACGTTTGGAAAGTTTTAACGGTTCGCTTTCCCATGATGTTTTTGTTTAGTCGGGCGAAGCATAGAATCACAGGCTTAAAGCAAAGCCACAGCACGTTCGGCGAGTTTAGAGCGTTCTCCCTTGACGAGGGTAATATGCCCCGCGATCGGATCTTGCTTAAAGCGCTCAATTACGTAGGTTAGACCGTTACTAGAAGCATCAACATAGGGGTTGTCAATTTGGTTGATGTCCCCCGTGAGCACAATCTTGGTATCCTCTCCCGCACGGGTCAGGATGGTTTTGACTTCATGAGGGGTGAGGTTTTGCGCCTCATCCACGATAAAAAATTGTTTGGGAATGGTGCGCCCACGAATATAGGTGAGCGGTTCAATTTGCAGCAGTCCGTGTTGAATTAATTCCTCATATCCTTTCCTGCGATGGGCAAACTTGTTGACCGCATCTTGAGCGCCAAAGATTAGATCGAAGTTGTCATAGAGTGGCTGCATCCAAGGAGTCAGCTTTTCATTCACATCTCCTGGTAAATAGCCCAGATCTTTCCCCATCGGTACGACAGGTCGAGAAATTAAGAGCCTTGTGTAGTCGCGATCGTCGGCAACTTTAGTCAGTCCCGCTGCGATCGCTAGTAAGGTTTTCCCTGTCCCCGCTTGTCCCACGAGAGTCACCAAAGAGATAGCGTCGCGCAATAGCAACTCAAGGGCAAACTTCTGTTCGCGATTGCGCGCCCGAATATGGGAAACCTCTGATGAAGCCAGCTTAGATAAAGGCACAATCTGCTTGGTAATACCATCAAAAATTGCCAGTGCTGTGTGAGAAGGGTTTGCCTCATCCACTAAGGTAAGCGCTTGGTTGGGGAAAAACTCCTGCTCAAGGGAAATACTGCCTTGTTTGTACAACTGGTCGATCCGATCGCTTGTCAGCAGTACCTCCACCGTACCCGTGTAGAGTTCGTCAACATCCACCTTATCGTTTTCGTAGTCTTCGGCAGTTAGCCCCAGGGCATCGGCTTTGATGCGAAGGTTCGTATCCTTACTAACCACAATTACAGGACATTGACACTGATGCTTGAGTTCTAGAGCCACCGCCAAAATCGCATTGTCTCCACTGTCTCGCTCTAATTCTGCGGGTAGCTCTTGCAATGTCTGGCGCTGGCAGAGGGCGACGCGGAGCAAACCTCCCTTTTCTAAGGTGACTCCGTCGGTCAGATGTCCCTTTTGCCTCAAAGCATCCAAATTGCGCGATGCCTGACGGGCGTTTCTACCCGTCATTTCAGGCTGTTTCTTGAAACGGTCTAGTTCCTCAATAACCGTGATTGGCAATACCACATCATTGTCTTCAAACTGCCACATTGCATTTGGGTCGTGCAGCAAGACATTCGTATCCAAGACGAATACTTTTTTCATGATTTATCCCCACTGATGGTTGCCAAAGCAATTCACTCGGTGGCTCACTCAGGCATTTCTCTAGTTCTATTGTCTGCTACTGGATCATGGATGCGATCGCTTTAGCAATGAAGTGTAACAAATGATACCAAGCTACCTTTTTTTAAGGGGACTGATTCTTTTGCTGCCATTGCGCTTGAGCTGTACGAAGTATAGCGACAGCATCTTCAAATCGTTCCACACACTGCGGAATCGAGATATCGGCGGGGTCTGCCATTTTGTGCTCTGTCATATGTTTATCGGCCCATTCAACCAAATCTGCCCACATCTGCCCGACAAATATGAGCGGCGTATCATGGAGTTTGCGCGCCTGAACCAGTTGCCAGATCATCAAGGCTTCTAACGTCGTGCCAATGCCGCCAGGGACGACGACGAAGGCATCCGAAATCAACACAAAGTGATGTAGCCGTGAAAAGAAAGTTTGATGATTGTAGATTTGTTCCACAAAAGGATTGGTGTCTTGCTCAAACCCAAGATCGACACGAATGCCGATGGAACGGGTTAAATCTTCAGGATCGGCAATCACACTTCCTTCATTGGCGGCTTGCATCAACCCCGGCCCGCCACCCGTAACGATATCGCAACCCATGACCGTCAATTCGCTGGCTAAGTGTAACACCCCTTCATAAAGCGGATCTTGACGTTGCATTCTGGCAGAGCCAAAAATACTGACCCGATAGCGATCGCGCTTTGAGGGACGAATTCTCGTGAGGTTATTGACAACTTTCCAAAGCCCCAGCACAGATTCTTGGACAATGTCAAAAGCGATATCCTCTCGAATATTTACGGCATCCTGTGACTCGTTGGGATTATGGGGATGTTGAGAGTGCGGTGGTTGGTTCACGCGATCGAAATCAAATTAAGCAAAAGTATTCTTCAGTATGGCAGGTTCTGCGATCGCCAAAGGATCGTTTCATCGATATTGCCTCATCGACATCGCTTCATCAACTGGGTTGGGAAGCCTTTTCCACAGCAAGCCCCACCTCTTGACCATAGGATAGTTCCAACGTGTGCCCGTCGGGGTCTTTTAAAAACGCCCAATATCCAATCGGATAGCCCGAATCCTTCTGCGGTTCGATCAGAACCCCTTCCTGTTTTGCTTTCTCGCACAGCACATCCATGGCTTCGCGGCTAGCACAGCCGACACCAAGATGGGCAAAGGGCGATAGGACTGGTTGTACGGAATCTGCTTCAATCAAAACGATGACAAAGGGACGCGTGCGATCGCTGAGCCACACCACAGTCACACCCGTTGCAACGTCGGTGCGACGATGAACGACCTGCATCGCCGCATAGGTGGCATAGAACGCAATACTGCGATCGATATTTGAGACAGGGAGGGCTATGTGAGTCAGACCAAGATCGCTCATCGCATCATTTTCTCGCTCGAAATCAAGTTTCTTCGCTTTTATAGCGGTTAGCATTTAGCTATTAGCTACTAATTTTTTAAAAGCCTTGCGTAGCAAGGTAGTTATCCACTATAGATAACCTAATTTACCTGACGACAGTTATATCCCACACCCCCATTCGATTTTTAGGTAGGGGAAACTCATGAATTGTCCCTACGATTCTAGGGAGAGGCTGAAATCTCCCATGGATAATTTGAGGATCGCGATAAAACCTTTGTTTAGCAGTATAGCGGCTGAATGGGAGTGAGGTAGAGAGCTTTTAACATAACGCAATTATCTCTTTCCTTTTGTAAGGGAGATGTCCTATCGGGTAGAGAAGTCAAGTCCTTTGTTGCCAACAAGTTAGCTTACTTTGTGCAGAAGTCCTTAACCCAAATTCACGTTTAAACATTAAAGAGTCACTTTGGGGCTTATTTCAAGCCAAATTTCAAGCCAAATTTCAAGTCAGCGTGCTTGGATCGATACCCAACTCGCGCAGCTTTGCTGCTAATACATCAGCCCGTTGACGCTCTTGTTCGGCACGTTGATGCTCTTGTTCGGCACGTTGGCGCTCTTGTTCGGTCTGTTCTGAACTCCACAATAAGAGGTTGCCAGCTTTATCCCACCAGCGCAGCCAGTTATTGGTTTGGCTCAGTCTTGCCCCAGACCAAATCCCTAAAAATAGTTCTAACTCAGGAATCCAGACTCGACCGAGATCGTCTGGTTTCTGTAAGGTATATTCGCCCATTTGCAGACAACGTACCTCTAAACTAGGTTCGTAGGGATCGAAGGTAACATAGGTAGGAACTTGCAGGATCTGCTCGTAAAAGTAAAGCTTGCCATAGGGCGGACTCGATCGCACGGATAATTCGCTGCCATCGGTTTCGGAGAGAAACTCCATCACTATAGCGATCGGAGAACCCTCTAGGCTAGGTGTATAGCTGCGACGAATAATGCCCTCAGCAACAGGATGCACTTGCGGCACATAAAACCAATCGGGTGCTTTGACGACGATCTTTTTATTGACTGTCGCAACCAGCGCGAAGTTGGAACCGATCAGCATGGTTGGCTGGATCAGTCCTGCGGCTCCGAGCGCATCTGTAAGGGCAGCAGCAAGGGAGGGCTGTTGAATGTTTTCCACAGGATCGTCAGGTAATACAAAGTCTGCTGGTAAGGCTTCCCAAGTAATGGTTGGCGCTGTTTTGATGGGTGGGGCTTGCAGAACCATGATGAAAGAAAACAAGTTGCTTGTTTTAGTAGGTTACTGAATATGCTTAGAGTGTAACAAAATCTAGCCCTTTCCGATCTGTTTCGATCGCAGGAGAATCTGCTGATTGCGTCAAACATCGCAAGAAATGGGTAGTATTGCAGGTTTGTTTTCGATAGAGTAGAGACCTATTCATCATCGCACCGCTATGCAATTCATGCCGATAGAAAAGGACGATCGCACCAAAGACTACGATCGCATTGCGAAAGCGATCGCTTTCATGCGAGAAAACCATCTCAGGCAACCCGATCTCGCCACGATCGCAGAGCATCTTCATCTGAGCGAATACCACTTCCAACGATTATTTACTAGGTGGGCAGGCATTAGTCCTAAGCGTTTTTTGCAATATCTCACGGTGGAATATGCCAAATCTCGGATTGCTGAGACTAAGAATCTTCTAGACCTATCTGTGGATGTTGGTCTATCGAGTTCCAGTCGCCTACACGATCTGTTTGTGAATTTGGAAGCAATGTCCCCAGGGGAATTCAAATCGGGTGGTGCGGGTTTGCAGATTTTCTATGGCATTCACGACACTCTGTTTGGGAGGTGCGCGATCGCGACAACAACACGCGGCATTTGTACCCTGCAATTTTTAGATGTTGCGGATTTAGACTTAGCTACCCAGAATATCGAATCCCTACTACGATTGGAATGGCCGCAGGCAGAGATCCTTTACGATCCAAAGGCGACGCAATTCGCCTGCGATCGCATCTTTTGTCCTACGCTCTGCAAAAATGATGCCCCCGAGAACGAACCGTTAAAACTTTTCGTCAAGGGGACAAATTTCCAAATTCAAGTTTGGCGGGCATTGCTCAATATTCCCTTTGGGGCGATTGCCACCTATCAGAACTTAGCAGAAGCGATCGGTCGTCCAACTGCAGCAAGAGCGATCGGAAATGCCGTGGGAAGCAATCCAATCGCATACATAATTCCTTGTCATCGCGTGCTTCGTGCCTCGGGTGAGCTAGGTGGCTATCGTTGGGGATGCGATCGTAAAATGTCAATCCTAGGATGGGAAGCTAGTCAGATCGCAGATAAATCCCAAATCCTTTAAACAGGATGGAAGTAAAATGCGAAACCTAGGATTGTATATGTGGCAAGTAATAGAGTGCCTTCCAGCCAATTAGAACGACCATCAGAACTAATTGAGTTAGCAATCAAAATCGCCACCACTACAGCCACCAATTCAAATGGATTGAAATTTAAATCCATCGGTTGACCGAGAAACCAACCTGCAATTACTAGAACAGGTGCGACAAATAGAGCGATTTGCATACTGGAACCCACTGCAACAGAAACGGATAGTTCCATTTTGTTTTTCATCGCTACGGTTACGGCTGTCGTATGTTCGGCAGCATTGCCAATCACAGGTAGCAAAATCACCCCCGTAAATAGTTGAGATAGCCCCAGTTGAGCAGTCGCTTCTTCCAGCGTTCCAACCAAAAGTTCTGACTCGATCGCCACAAAAATCGTCACGCCCAGCAATACACCAACCCATAACCACAGGTTGATTTCGTGGGGTAGATCGTTGGGATGCTCTGCGGCATCGGATTCGAACTCTGATACGCCAACATCATAGAGGTAGGCATGGGTTTTCATCGAGAATAGAAGCGTCAAACCATAGACCAAGATCAGTACGATTGCCACGGCGATCGACAGCCCTTGTAGCGTCCCTTGACTGATCCCCACTGAAGTAAAATTGACCGCTGTTGGTAGCAAAATTGCAATTACCGCCAGATTCATGGCAGAGGCATTTACCCTTGCTAGCGTAGGCTGAAATTCCTGCTCCTTGTAACGCAATCCCCCCAGCAGCATCGCCAGACCCATCACCAGCAGGAGATTTCCAATAATCGAGCCAGTAATACTGGCTTTGACTACACCCACCAGCCCCGCATTCAGCGCTACCAGTGCAATAATCAGTTCCGTTGCATTTCCAAAGGTGGCATTGAGCAAACCACCCCAAGATGGGCCTAGTACCACCGCAATTTCTTCGGTCGCCGTACTCAACCAAGATGCCAAGGGCAAAATCGCTAGCGCAGCAGTGATAAATACAATTAAGGGACTCCAACCTAACCAATGGGCAGCGATCGAAATGGGTACAAACACGAGCAGTCCAATGGAAATAATTTTTTTGACCATACCTATAGGGCAGCTTGAGACGATAAGTTGAGGGTTTGTTCTGTCAAAGTATATTGGCAAAATTCAATTTCGGCTAACAGTCATAGGGTTTTGCTAATCATGCAGAATTTCCTCAAAATCCTTACTCTGGGAGGGTTTCAAATTCAGAGCGATCGTAAATACTCTTGAAATTGGTAGGGATTGCTAAAAGTATGTCAAGAATTGGTATTACTATGGTTTGGACTAAATTTTTTAGGGATAAGTATCAGCATGGTGTCGGTTTCTGCTCGATTAGAGGAATTGCGAGCTAAGGGGCAAGCAGCCTTGATCCCCTTTATTACTGCGGGCGATCCAGATCTAGAGACAACGATCAAAGCCCTACGCTTACTCGATCGCAACGGAGCCGATCTGATTGAGTTGGGCATCCCCTACTCCGATCCCTTGGCGGATGGGCCTGTGATTCAAGCAGCAGCAACGAGGGCGTTGCAAAAGGGGACAACCTTAGCAAAGGTCTTAGAGGTGGTGCGCACCGTTAGCCCTGAGTTGCGATCGCCAATTATTTTATTTGCTTACTACAACCCCATTCTCAATCTGGGCGTCGAGCAGTTTTTACAGCAAATCTACGATGCAGGAGCAAGGGGCTTGGTCGTGCCAGACTTGCCCCTCGAAGAGTCCCATGTCTTGCTCGAACCCGCTGCCGCTATTGGTATTGAAGTGATTTTACTCGTAGCGCCCACGAGTCCACCCGAACGCCTCGCCGCGATCGCTGCCAAGTCTCAAGGCTTTATTTACCTCGTTAGCGCCACAGGTGTAACTGGCATTCGCACTCAAGTAGCTAAAAATGTCAAAACCATGCTCGAAAGCCTGCGCACCATGACCGATAAGCCCATTGGTGTTGGATTTGGCATTTCTCAACCCGCACAGGCACATCAAGTGATTGAGTGGGGAGCAGATGCCGCGATCGTCGGTAGTGCCATGGTAAAACGGCTAGCAGAACCTGATGGTTTAGCTGAAATCGTCGATTTATGTAGTAGTCTAAAGCGGGCAATTCTGAGGGACTAGACATGAATATTCTGGTCGGTTTAGCAATAGGTGGTGCGGCAGCGATCGCACTGATCCTGCTTTTATGGTTACTGTTTGAACTCCAATTTGCCAGTCGTCAGGGCAACTTATTAGAGCTAGACTCGGGTACTTGGGAATTTACAGCCTACGAACCTAACTTTTATCAGCTCCAACTCACATTCACCGCAACGAACTACACAGATCGCCTCGATGTATTTTTGACTGAGGTCAGACCAGAGGTTACCTTACTGTCTAGCGGCAGCCTCGATCGCGTCATTCATACGATCAAGCTTAGAGCCGATCGCGAGAATGTACCCAGTCGCGCTGACAACTATTGGGAAGCTTACATTGTCAAACCAGGCGAACAGACAAAACTAGAAATTCAGCTTGACCTGCAAGGCGAAGAGCTAGAATCCCTCAAGACAGCTTGGCTGCGCATTCACTATGTGGCATACGGTCCTGAAGGGCGCACCCAAAAACTCAGGCACTGCATTGTGCCCCTGCAATTTCCCGATACGCAACAACGGGAAAGATGGCGACCCACTAAGGATGCGGACGTATTGCCGATTCGCACCCACATTTTGTCTGTCCTCGACACCCCTGTCGAAGCAATCCAGCGCTATGTCACCGACCATGCCCAAGCAGGCGATATTGTCACGATCGCCGAAACCCCCGTAGCCATTATGCAGGGGCGTTGGCGGCATCCCAGCGATGTCAAACCGGGCTGGCTGGCAAAACGGTTGTGTTATTACTTTCAGTCCACATCGAGTTTGGCAACCGCTTGCGGTTTGCAAGTTTTGGTTGACGAGTCTGGGGCTTGGCGCGTCGCGATCGCCTTCATTTTGGGCGCATTTGCCAAGGCAATTTTTCGCTTTCCCGGCTTGTTTTACATTTTGGCAGGCGAGCAGGCGCGTTTGATCGATGATGTCACGGGCACGCTACCCCCCTACGATCAATTTATCGTGCTAGGCCCAGACCGTCCCCAAACTGTGGTCGATCAAATTAAGGCAGAAACTGGTTTAGAAGCCGCGATCGTCGATGTTAACGATCTCAAGCGAGTTAAAGTTTTGGCAGCCACTGGAGGTGTCTCCGAAAAGTTACTCAACCAAGCCCTCTTGCTCAATCCCGCTGGCAATGCCTCCGAGCAAACACCGATCGTATTAATTCGACCAAATGTTATCGGACTATAGAGCGATCGCCTATAATATTTAAGCGAAATCTTAAGATACGCAATTCCTTATTTAGGATGCGTACCACTGCCTGGGTTGGCTGATTGGTAAAGCAAACGACTCATAATCGTTGATATGTCGGTTCAATTCCGACACCCAGGATTCAAGAAACTAGACACTTAGAAGCGTCCTCGTAAAATCATGTCCAGTTAAGTCATTACAGGCTCGCTCTTTGATTGGATTGTGGTTACGGGCGAACCGAGTTTGATGCCTGCGCGATCGAAAGCAAGCTTCATTCTACGGCGATATTCTTTGATGAGCTTACGATGAACGCCGGGTTTGGTTTCAAAGCGCACGCCGATCGTAAAGCCCCCTGCATCAATGGCATCCATGCCCCTGATTTCTGCTTCGACAATTTGAGAACCCCAGAATTCATCTTTCTTAATATCATCAATTACAGATTGAAGTGCTGAGCAGGCATCGTCTATATCCGTATTGTAATCAATGTAAATCGGGAGTTTAACCCGCGACCAATCTTTCGAGAGGTTTTGCACGATTCTAATATCGCTATTCGGAATGATAATGACACTACCTTCGTCGCTACGCAGAGAAGTAATCCGTAGGTTCATGTTCTCGACGCGCCCAAAAACGTGATTGAGATTGACAACATCCCCGATCGCGTACTGATCCTCAATTAAAATCAACGCTCCTCCGATCAGATCTTTAACAAGGGTCTGCGAACCGAGCGAAATTGCGAAGCCTAAAATCCCCGCCCCTGCTAGCACAGGAGCTAGAGGAATTCCAAAACTATATAGCACATACAAAAGTGCCAATCCCATTAAAAGGATAGCAACTATTAATTTGAGAATAGGGGAAAAGCTACTCACTCGCAAAGACCAGCGTTGGGTGGCTTCTGGGGTCAGCGATTCTCTGGTTGTCCACTTGGCTAACAAGCGATCGATCAAAACCTCGCTATATTTAATCGCTAAGTTCGTACCTAGAAAAACACCTAAAAGAATCGGCTGCTGGATTGCAAATACCTGCAACCAACGCGTGTAGGGAAAGAGCCCGACAATCCAAGCAATACCAATCAACCACACCAATACATGTCCCAATTGGAGCAAATGCCTGTAGAGATCGTAACGATTGAGAATGCGATCGAAAACCATTTGCTGCGACATCATCACATTCACAAAAGTGGAAGTATCGCTATCTTCATCTTCAGAGTCAACGGCATTTCTCACGGATAGGAGTTTCTGCATTTCGTCTTTTTGCCTTGCTTGCAGCGATCGCCACCTTACTGTCAATCGTTTTTGAAAGAACCGCAAAAATAAACTGATACAGATCGCGATCGAAAGGATTCCTGTTGAAACCAAGCCCTGCTGCCAGAGATAGGTTGACTGACGTTCCATTTGGGCGCGAAGGAGTGCCTTGTAGATGATATAAGCTACATAACCCGAAGCTTCCTGAAGCGTGTAGCCACTAATTCGCGCATCCATTTCGCTATAAACGAGCAGGCTGAGATTATCGTATTCCTTGCCATCAGAGAGAAGAATATCGGCATGTTTGTTCTCTACTTTATTGGAAACCTTGAGCATCTCAGCATTGAAGCCGCGATCGATGGTTTTATATAGCGTTTTTTCGATCGCTTGCGCCCGCGTCTCAATCGGACTCATGCTTCCCTGTGTCATTCCCTGCCCGTTGGATGCCTCTGCTGCCACCAAAAACAGGACATGGCCATCTACTTTGACAGGGGCATAAACCATACTACCGTTCTGAATTGTCGGTAAGAAAGGATTCGTATCATTTTCTAGGGAAGGGGCTGGTTCTGCACCCACTGCACTCACTGCACTCACTGCTAGCAGCAATGCAAAGCAACAGGTAAGAAGCGAGGTTAAAAGTCTCTTGGTTTTGAGCATATTCGTATCTTACTACTTGGGCAGGGCTGCTTCTAGTAAATTATCGGCAAGGGCAAGATGGGGCGTGGCTCCACCATACTCGCTAGACTGTTGGATCAACTTCGCAACTAGACCTGTCCATCCCGTCTGATGACTCGCACCGATGCCAGCACCATTATCCCCGTGAAAATACTCGTAGAATAAGAGTAAATCTTTCCAGTTCGGATCGGTTTGGAATGTAGGTTGTCCGCCATAAACGGGACGGTTGCCCGCAGGATTTTTTAAGAAAATATCGATCAGTCGGCGTGAGAGTTCTACAGACACTTCCCAAAGCGTGAGCATTTTCCCTGAACCCGTGGGATACTCGACCTTAAAGTCATCACCAAAGTAATGATGGAATTTTTGTAGGGATTCGATAATCAGGAAATTGACAGGCATCCATACGGGGCCACGCCAGTTAGAATTGCCACCAAACAGACCACTGGTTGATTCGGCAGGTTCGTAATCAACGCGATATTGACTGCCATTGGTTTCCCAAACATAGGGGTTAGAACTATGGAACTTAGAAATGGCACGAATGCCATAATCTCCTAAAAACTCGCTCTCATCCAACATTTTCTTGAGAATGCGCTCTAATTTTTGGCGATCGCAGATTGCCAATAACCGTCTGGCTTTCATTCCTCCTGCTTCCATACAGGCGACGTTATGGGCGAGGTCGGGACGATGTTGGATAAACCACTCCACTCTGCGCTTAAAGTCTGGGAGTTGATTTAACACATCTGGTTCTAAAGTTTGGATCGCAAACAGAGGAATCAGTCCCACCATCGATCGCACTTTGAGTTTCAACTGTTCGCCATTGGGCAGATGCAATACGTCATAAAAGAAGCCATCGGCTTCATCCCATAACTCCGTATGGTTACCACCGACTTTATTCATGGCATCGGCAATATAGAGGAAGTGCTCGAAAAACTTGGTAGCAATATCCTCATAGACCGAATTCTCTTTGGCTAATTCTAAAGCGATCGCCAATAGATTCAGACAGTACATGCCCATCCAGCTCGTGCCATCTGCCTGCTCGATATGGCCCCCTGTGGGCAGTTCGGCACTGCGATCGAACACGCCGATATTATCCAATCCCAAAAAGCCACCTTCAAACACATTTTTGCCTTCTCTATCCTTACGATTGACCCACCAAGTAAAGTTCAGCAAGAGCTTTTGGAAGACCCGTTCTAAGAATTGGCGATCGCTACGTCCGTAGAGTTTCTGCTCGATTTTATAAACGCGCCAAGTTGCCCAAGCATGGACGGGAGGGTTGACATCGCCAAACGCCCACTCGTAGGCGGGAATCTGACCGTTGGGGTGCATGTACCATTCTCGCGTAATCAAATCCAGTTGGCTCTTAGCAAAATCGGGATCGAGCATGGCTAAAGGAATGGCATGAAAGGCTAAGTCCCAAGCGGCAAACCAAGGATATTCCCAAGTGTCGGGCATGGAAAGAATATCCTCTGTTTCTAAATGGAACCACTGCGAATTTCGACCCTGCTGGCGATCGCGGGGTGGTGTTGGCAAGGCAGGATCGCCATCCAACCAATCCTTTACGGAATAGTTGTAATATTGCTTACTCCACAACATGCCTGCAAATGCCTGTCGCTGCACGTTCCGCCTATCTTCACTCATCTCAAAGGGAGAAATACGCTGATAGAATTCATCGGCTTCGCTCAGACGCTTTGAGAGTATGTCCTTAACGTTCCCCTGTGAAAATATTTCGCGGTCGCTCCCATGATTCAGTAAGGCAGGAGAAACATCGCTCAATTGCAGCATCACCACTTTGGTTTCCCCTGCACCTATTGTTAGTAAATAATGGGCTGCAGCTTTTGTGCCCTTTTGTTCTGGGTTCACAGCTTCAGTATTACCGTTGACGATGTAATCGTTGATGCCATCCTTGACATAGGGGGATACATTCGCAGTTCCGAATATACGCTGATTATTCGTTTCGTTCTCTGTAAATAGTAACGCTTGGCTATCAGGGCAATACAGCCACATTTTCCCCAGTTCATTACTATCTGCCGCAATGACCTTCAAGGAATCATTGACTTGCAATGCTTGTAGCTGGGGCTTAGGCGTACCTTCTTTCCAAGACCAAGTATTGCGAAACCAGAGGGAAGGTAAAAGGTGCAGCGTTTTTGCTTCAGGAGCGTGATTGGTAATGCTAATCTGAATCCCAATATCTTGAGGAGCGTTTTTTGCATATTCCACCTGCACGTCAAAGTAGCGATTTTCTTCAAATACTCCTGTTTCAAGTAACTCAAATTCTGGCTCTCTCCGACCTCGGTGTTTGTTCTCATTCACAAGCTCGGTGTAGGGAAAGGCTGCTTGTGGATATTTATACAGATACTTCATATAGGAATGCGTCGGCGTATTATCCAGATAAAAGTAATACTCCTTTACATCCTCACCGTGATTGCCTTCACTACCTGTCAAGCCAAATAAGCGCTCTTTAAGAATTGGATCTTTGCCATTCCACAGCGCGATCGCAAAACAAAGCAACTGGCGATCGTCTGAAATTCCAGCAATGCCATCCTCACCCCAACGGTAGGCACGCGATCGCGATTGGTCGTGCGAAAAATAATCCCATGCTGTCCCATTGGCACTGTAATCTTCTCTCACAGTTCCCCATTGACGCTCGCTCAAATAGGAACCCCACTTTTTCCAAGGCGTTCCATTTCTCGTTTCTGCTAATCTAACTTCTTCTGCGGTTATCACGATCGTTCTCCTATGATTAATTAATTGCTTGCGTTTAAGGGTGTCGATCCCCCCAGTTCCCCTTGTTAAGCTATGGTCTGTCTTCGTTTTGGGGTTTGATCCCCCCCACCCCCCCTTAGTAAGGGGGGAGAATTAGTCTTCCCCCTTACTAAGGGGGATGCCCGATAGGGCAGGGGGATCAAACCTTTTGGATAAATGGGATGAGTGTAAACGGTAGCTTAATAAGGAGAGAGTAGAATCAGATTCGATTTTTTCGTAGGGGCAATTCATGAATTGCCCCTACGATTCCAGATGATTCAAAATCATTCCAGCGCCACTTTCTCACGCCCGTAGCGCAGTACCTTTGACATCCAGATCAATTCCTTTAAGAACTTATCCATGCGGCGAATATAGGCTTCTTCTAGGAGGTTCCCACTCTCATCAAAGATATTTTGGACGCTAGAGAAATTCCCGTCCCAAAAAATCGTCACCAAGCCTAACTCCCGCATCACAGGTAAGAGATTTTGAATCACCCTCGTCCCGCCAAATGGTCCTGCCGAAACTCCACAGATTCCCACAGCTTTATGGATATATTCCTTTAAATTTGTATCGAGAACATGCTTGAGCAACCCTGGATAGCCGTGATTGTATTCAGGCACAACAATAATCAGCCCGTCGGCACGGTCGATCGTCTCTGAGAACCCTTTATCCTTAATATTCTCACCTTCATCGATCGTGGAAAGCGGAATATTGCGAATGTCGATTAACTCAGTCTCAACGCCTTGCTGCTTAGAAACCTCTTGCATGACAAACTGGGCAACATGCTCGCTCTTGCGCCCTTGGCGGACAGTTCCCAAAATTACGGGGATAAATAGCGATCGCTCCATAGATTTCTTCCTAAGATTCCTTCCTAACATAGAGTGCTACTGATTGAATTATGCGCTCTTTCTCTAAAGCTAAGCTGAAGCGAAACTGAGAATAACTTCATATAGCGCTCCTATTTGATGCATGAGGAATTCTTTCCTTTGCATAGAGCGTAGGGGCAATTCATGAATTGCCCCTAATTAGTAGTGATGCACTAGAATTTGAGTTACAGAGGATTCCTAATGTTGAGGAACGTGAACAAGTTTTTGCTTTTTTGAGTGCGGCAAAAATTTTTGTTGAGACAACCGACAATATTGAAGATAGGGCAGAGAGTTTTTGTAAACTAGGTTTTACTCTGTATGATGCTTTACATTTAGCATTTGCGGAAGCTTCAGAGGCAACTGTTTTTTTGACAACGGATGATCGCCTACTCAGGAAAGCAATAAGCTATGCTGGTAACATTAAGGTTAGGGTTTCTAATCCAGTAACTTGGTTAATGGAAAATCAAGAGGAGATTTAGGAGGGTTAGTGATGAAAGTTAGTGAAATTTCTAGACGTGGCTACAAAGCTTTGATTCAAGAGTTGGGCTATGCTGGCGCTGCAAGATTTCTGTTAAGGTTTGAGTCTGGTTCTGGTGACTATACGAAAGAGCGTCATCAGGAATTAGAGCAGTTGACAATGGATGATTTTCGAGCTTTTGTGCAGAAGAAAAGAGAAAAAACGATTGAAGATCGCACCTAACCTCATCATAAAGCGATCGCCTCAAATATCCACACTTCACCACACAAGCGATCGCCCCCCAAACCAACAACAACAAACAGCGATCGCCCCTAATCTCAATCAAATAGCGATCGCCAAATGAATCTACTTTCTCCATTCAATATGTCCATTAATATTAAAATCTTCAAAAGTTTTGAGAATTTTAATACAAAAGTCTTGTAATTCCTGATTATTTTCTTTTTTAGCAAGTTCATAGAGACGGATAAACATTTTTTACCTGTCTCGGTTTGCCTAAGATTTTTCTTGAGGAAGTTATGCTGACTGCACAAAGTTTGACCGTTCTCAATGGTAGCTAAACCGCCCATATCTTTAGGTTTAATATGATCGACATGAAGTTCTACTCCATTCTCTCGACCTGCTCCACAAATTACACATTTGTAGCCATCTCGCTGTAAAATTTCTTTTTTTGAACAATTGTAAAATCTTGTTGTTGCTTATTTTGAGCATATTGAGGATCGTATCTATAAATACCTTTTGCTATTTTCTGCAAAAAACCCCTCTGATATAAAGATCTAATTCCTCTATCAGGATCTCGAAATATTTTCCCAGTACGCTGTAGATATGCTGAAGTTACCCAATCAACAACCTCTTTAGTATGTACTTCAATATCAGGATACATTTCAAAGTATTCTTTAATAATACTGATTTGAGCTAAACTTTGCTCTTTCTCTTTAGATTTACCATTTTCAACCTAAGTACAGGACAAAAGATTGAGAGCATTAGAAAAGGCATCAGCGTTGAG